>JASIBJ010000301.1 GCA_030045215.1 Streptosporangiaceae bacterium
TGAAGCCGACCGAGCAGCGCCTCAGCCGACGCCCTGTCCATGGCGTCTCCTCTCTCCCGCGGCCCGTGCGGTTTCCCCCGGCGGGCGCCCCTAGAGAGGTCAGCCACAACCCGCGCTGGGCCGCGATGAGTTCACGAGGCCGCAGCTCAGCGCGCGCCAGGCTCACCCTGCTAGCTGATTGCCTGCTTGTACAGGTCGGCGACGTTGGTAAGGAACTGTGATGAGTACGACACGTTCGGTGAGTCGCCGCCTTGCTGGTAACCACCGATCACGCCGATCACCTCGCCCACCCCGGTCGACTTGTTCACGCGCATCAGGAACGGCCCGCCGCTCGTGCCGTCCGTGAACCCGTCGCAATCGAATACCAGTTGATGCAGGTTCTTGTGGTCCAGGAGCGGGTTGGCGGCTCCGGCGCATTGGACTGGCTCGCTGGTGCTGTCCGGGTAGCCGATCACCTGAACCGTCTGGGGCAGCCGGGTGCTCGTCTCGACCGTCTCGGCGCCGGTGAACTTCTGGATCTTCTGGTGTCCGTAGCTCACGACGAGAAAAGCCACGTCGTCGTTCGGGTTCTTGTCCTTCTTCCAGTTACTGTCCACAAGGGCTGACATCACTGTCCAGCGGCCCTCGGGGAACTTGCCGCTGTGCCAGCCTGGCGCGAATATCACGTCGCCCTTCGGGCCGAGCGACTTGCCCCAGATGCAGTGTGCGGCCGTGATGACGAGGTCCTCCTGCGGGCTGCGCACGACGGCGGCCGTGCAGAAGTGGTCCAGCTTGCCGCCCTTCTTGATCAAAAACAGCGCACCCACGGCGTCAGTCCCGGCAAAGCCGCGCGCGACATTGGGTGACGGGGACGGCGACGGCGTCGGGCTTGGCGTCGGGGTGGGCGTCGAAGTCGGACTGGAACTTGGGGTGGGTGCCGGGGTGGTGCTCGAACCCGGCGTGGGCGTCGGGTTGGTACTGGCATTAGCGCTGGTAAGCCTGCCTGCCGCGGACAGCGCCAGCACGACGCCTGCCGCAGCTACAGAAACGACCGCGAGCGTGGTTATGTGGCGCATGACTCCGCGGGACGACCGCCGGAAGCCCTCGGATCGTCGGCCCCGGCTGTAGACCGCGGCAGCCGGACGCCGCCGTCGCGTGGCTTCCTCCATACTGCGCCGCACCTCTCCTTCCGCTCGGCCGCGGCGCCCCCTCGTTCCCCTCATGGGCGGCGAGCACGGCCGGAACCTCCCTGACAGAGCATGGCAGCGCTCGGCGGAGTCGGCTCTTGGAAACGCCAATTTTGGGGAACGAGGGGTTAAAGTGGCCGGCGTCGCTAACGGGCGCGCGCCGTCCGCAGCCGGTCATTGGCTGCCCGCGCTTGCTCGCCGTCGATCTCGAAGCCGACGAACGTGCAGCCCGCGGCGAGTGCGGCGACGCCGGTGGTGCCCGAGCCGGTGAACGGGTCCAGGACGACGACGTCGGGCCCGGCCGCGCCGTATGCCTCGATGCACCGGCGCGGCAACTGCTCGGGAAAGCGGGAGAAGTGCCTGAGCCCGCCCAGCCGCTCGTTGCCGAAGTCCCACACCGAGGCAACAGGCGGGGTGGCGCGGAACCGGTGTTGCTGCGTTCGCGCGAAGAGGTAGATCGCCTCATGCTGACGATGCGGCCGGCGGCACCGGCCTTCCGGCATGGGGTTCAGCTTGCGCCATATCACCTCTCCGCGGAACAGCCAGCCGGCGTCGCACAGCCCGATGACCAGGCGATACGGGAGAGCAAGCAGGTTGCCGTAGGCCAGCCAGGGCTCGCTCTGGTCGGCGAAGGCGCGCCGCCTGTAGCGCGGCTTGGTGTACGCGGAGTTGTCAGGGCGGAGGCCGGAACGGCTGGGGCCGAGCGTGCTGTAGGCGCGGTCCTCCTGACGCCAGTTCACCGGCGTGTTGTAGGCGTCGCCGAGGTTGACCCAGGCGATGCCGGATGGCTTCAGCTTCGGGAGCATGGCCGCGAAGATCTCGGTCAGCGCGGCGAGGTAACGGCGCGGGTCGGATTCCACCCCGTTCGCCTCGGAGGTGCGCTGACCCCAGTACGGCGGGCTGGTCACGACGATGTCCACGGACTCATCGGGCAGGTCGAGGATGAGCTTGCGGCAGTCACCGGATGTCACCGCGTTCAGCGGGAACGGCCCGAGCGTGTCAGGTCGCACGTCGACCTCCGCTTCTGCCCGGCGGGGCGAGTACGTGTCTGGCGGCAAGGGCAAGTACTTGTCTGGGTATTGTGCCGGACAATGACCGGGTGAAGCCGGATGAGGAGATCCTGCCAGGCGGGAATGTCGCGGCCAAGGTGGTCCGCGTCGGGGCCACGGTGCGCAAGCCGGCCGGGCCGCAGACCCCGGCCGTGGAAGCGTTGCTGGCTCACCTCAACGCGGCCGGCCTGCCCATGGTCCCGCGGACGCTGGGCCGCGATGAATCAGGCCGTCACGTAATCGAATACATCCCCGGCGCGCTGGCCCACTCGCTGGCTCCCTTCGACGCGCAGGGCCTGTATCGAGTTGGCCGCATGATCCGGGACCTGCACGATGCCAGCGAGAGCTTCAGCCCGCCGGTCGGCGCGCGATGGTGCACGGCGATTCCGCCCGACCGCGAGGACCTCATCTGTCATCACGACCTGGCGCCATGGAACATGGTCATGGACGGCGACCGGTGGGTGTTCATCGACTGGGACGCGGCCGGACCGGGCTCCCGGCTCTGGGACCTGGCCTACGCGATCAAGGGGTTCGTGCCGCTCGAAGCGGGCGGCGACCCCGTGGCCGACGGGTCGCGCATTCGCGCACTCGCCGACGGCTACGGCGTGGCCCGGGCAGAGCGCCAGAATCTGGCCCGGCTGCTCGGCGTCCGCACTCGCGCCATGTACGATCTGCTCCGCCGGGCCTCGGCGACCGGCGAGCAGCCGTGGGCCCGGCTGTACTCCGAGGGCCATGGCGAGTACTGGGGGCAGTCAGCGAGCTACATCGAGACGCACCAGTCGGACTGGGCCGCACGGCTGTGTTAGCCGGGCCTACTTGGACACATACGCCGTATAGCGGAGGCTCTCCGTGCGGATTCCGGGCAGCGGGTAAGGAGTCCAGCCGCGCGCATAGCCCGGCAGCTGGCCGCCCTTGTTGAGGAGGTAGACGAGGTGTTCTGACCGCGACGAATTCGGCATCGTGCCCGCCGAGCCGCAGCCCGCGTAGTAGGCAATCGGAATGTACTGGCCGCCCTTGATCAGGCATGGGGCCTGCACGCCCAGCCGGTGCAAGTCCGTGGCGATCCGCTGGAAATCACCGAAGTAGACCGCCTTCTCCGCCACCTGGTGACTGAGCACCACCTGCTGGACCAGGATCTGGAACACGATCGCCAGGAACACCGCAACCTGTGTCATCGGCAGGATGTCCTTGCGGACGCCGGTGAGCAGCCAGCCGAGCGCGTCCGCCACCGGGATCGCGGCCAGGGCGTAGGCGGGCAGCAGGAAGCGCGGGGCCGCGTAGTTGATCAGGAACAGATACTGGAACGCCAGTGCCGCCGCGCAGAAGACCGGCAGCAGCGCGGTGCTCATCCGGCCCGCCCGGCGGGCTACCAGCACCCCGAGCAGCGCGATGAACGGCAGCGCGATCCACCACAAGCTGAGCTCGGGGTACCGGACGGCGACGGTGCACGGCCGGCACAGGGTAGGCCCGTTCACCGCCTTGAACTCATCCCAGAAGGCCAGGTGGAACCCGAACCCGCCCTGCTCGG
>JASIBJ010000302.1 GCA_030045215.1 Streptosporangiaceae bacterium
TCGCTCCCGGCTCCGGCGTGCGCAGCGGCAACTCCGGGCTGTCGGGCAGCAAGCGCAGGCAGTAGAGGAAGACGAGGTGGAAGAGCGCTTCCTTGGACTCGACGTAGGTGAACAGCGGGCCAGTCGACATGAACGCCTTGGCGGCAACCTCCGCCGTCCGGGTGCGCGGTAGCCAAGCCGACCGAACACCTCGATGGCGGCGGCCGCTATGGCGGCTAGACGCTCGCGGGGCGGAAGCTGGAAGCCCGTTGACATCGCCATTTGATGGCGTGGCGGGTGCCGCAATAGTCATGATCTGAGCGTCGCGCGCGACGGCCGGCCCCGTGTAGTGCCGGGACTCACTGGTTCGCGGTGACATATGTCAGATCGCTCTCACGGATGGCCAGCGATGGTTGTCCGGGTCGAAAGGTCTGCCGACCGCAAGTCCTCGTCGCGCCCACCTGACGCTCGCTGGTCCAGAACCCCCGCTTCTCGGCACCACCGGACGTCTGGCACGCGCTTGTGTTGATGCCGGGCTCGGCGAGCCGGAAGGCGTTGCGATCAGTGATCTGCCGGCGGGCAGAGGAGAACGGGCGACTCGGTGGCATGGCTGGCGAGGCGACCGGCATGGCCGGATCCCATGAGCACGGGCGTGGCCGTTAGCCTTCTCTCGGACTCAAGCCGGCAGCGGAGGCAGGTAGGGGTCGGGCAACCGGGTTCGGTCGTGGGCACAGGCTCTTGGATTGCGGGACGGTCGGGTGTGAGGAGCGGCGCCGTACCTGGTGTTCTAGTTGCAGAGCGGCTGCCCGACCGGGCGGCGCAATTACAGCCGGTCCCCGGACACTGTGACCAGGAAGCTGGCAGCCGAGCCGCAGGCCGTCAGTAAGCGGTCTCTGCAAGCTGGCGAGCGCCCTGCGCTATGCCAGATCTAAGGATGGCTTAATTTATCCATCGCTGTTGCAACAACAGTACCTCTGTTAATTCTGGCCTCGATCACCACGCGGACTCCGCCGGCGGCGGAGCGCGGTCCCCCGCCGCCAACGGCGAGGGGGAGTTACACCTCCATGGCCTTGATCGCATAACTCGCGGCGTCGTCGATCGACTCGCGGTAGGCGGCAATCTGATCCGACATGCCCTGTTGATGACCAGCCTGCGGAGCCTCAGTGTTTTCTCGCGTTAAGCCAGCCAGGATCGGCCGAAGGGCCGCTCCGGGTACTGTCGGGCCGCTCTCACCCCCTGCCCATCCCCGCAGGCCCCGATCCAGCTCCTCACTGTCACTCCCCGTCGCCCTCCTGGCCGCCGCATGACCGTCAAAGGCACGCCGATCAGGCCGACCAGCCGACCGCACCAGAACGGGGCAATCTGCATCTGGCCAGGCGTCTCACCGACGCCACTGCCGACCGCGCAGAGTCGGCGATCCGGTCGCACGCTGGGTCAGATATCGGCTAACGCTCAGTGACTTGCCCTGGCCTGGGCCCGGTGCTGCAAGGGTATGCGCCTGCGCAGGCTGTTCGGCTCTGGCAGGGGCGTAGCGACCAGGTGGGTTTGCGGGTTCGCCGGCCGAGCGATATCGGTATCGTGTGCTGGTTTTGCGCCTTCGGGCGGGTTGCCGCAGTCGCCGCCGCGTTTGCCGCACTGATCGCCGGGGTGGCCGCTTGCCAGGCAGTCCGGCCGCCGCCGCGGCCGGCCGTAGCCAGCAGCCCTGCAGCGATGGCGGGCCCGCATCCGCCCAGCCCCCGCACGTCCCAGAGCTCTGGCGCCGCCATTGACCCGGCCTATTTCAGCCCTGGGGCGTGCATGGCGTTTCCGCCGGTGATCGGGAACCGGCACCTGACGGTGTTCCTGGACGCTGGCCATGGCGGGCTGGACCCCGGCGCGGTGGGCACGACCAAGACCGGGAAGACGATCTACGAGGCCGACGAGACCCTGCCGGTGGTACTTGACACGATGGCGATCCTGCGGCGTGCGGGCTTCCGGGTCGTGGTGTCCCGGACCGGCCCGACGTCGGTGCTGCGCCTGGGGTCAGGCGACGTGTCGGGAAGCCTGCTGACCGCCGAGGGCTCACACGACGACATTGCCGCACGGGACGTCTGCGCCGATATGGCCCGCGCCAACGTGCTTGTGGGCGTCTACTTCAACGCCGGCGCGACTGCTGCCAACGCAGGCTGCATCACCGCTTATGACCCCGCCCGGCCTTTCGCCAGCGACAACCGCCGGCTGGCCGGCCTGGTGCAATCCGCGGTCCTCGCCGCGATGAACGCCCAAGGCTGGCAGATCCCAGACGGCGGAGTCCAGCCCGACCAGGGGCTCGGCTCCGCGCTCACCGCCGCCGACATCGCCTACGGGCACCTGCTGCTGCTCGGCCCGGCTAAGCGCGGCTACTTCAGCACGCCGAGCCAGATGCCAGGGGCGCTCATCGAGCCGCTGTACATCACCGATCCCTTCGAGGGCTCGATCGCGGCCAGCAACCGCGGCCAGCAGGTCATCGCAGCCGGGCTGGCGCGTGCCGTCGAGCAGTACTTCGCCTCGCCGCACTCGCCCTGACACAGCAGCCGCATCCGGCACGGCCAGCCCTGAGCCAACGCCCGCACCAGCACCGCCCTGCTCACCGCGTAC
>JASIBJ010000303.1 GCA_030045215.1 Streptosporangiaceae bacterium
CGAGCCGCATCGGTCAGGCCGGCCACGGTGCTGCGGCGGGCCGCCTGGACCGCCGGGATCAGCGTGGCGGCGAACGCGATCGCGAGCGCCGTCCCGCCGACCAGCCCAACCGTGGCCAGGGTCAGCGACGGCGCTCCCGGCGCGCCGGCCAGTCCTCCGCCCGGGTTAGACAGCAGCGGTGCCGTCAGCCAGCCGGCCGTAAGCCCGGCCGCCGCGCCGGCGAGCGCCACGATCAGGTTCTCGGCCATGAGCACGAGCGCAACCAGCGCTGGCGTGCCGCCCGCTGCCTTGATCAGCCCGGCTCGCCGGCCCTGCGCCGCCATCCGGCCACCCGCCAGCACTGTGATGCTCGCCAGCGCGAGCAGGCCGGCCAGCCAGCTTCCCGGCGTCAGCACCTGCTGTTCGGCCAGGACCAACTCGGCATCCGCGGCGCTTATCTGCTGCCAGCTAGCCAGGTCACCCGCCAGCGGGCCCGCGCCGTGCGCGGCGGCGAAGGCGTTCGCCATCGCCGCACGCCGCAATTCCAGGTTGAGCACGTATGACAGTGGCGCCGCCCTGGACGCCAGGCTCCGCGCGCTCGACTCCGTGGTCCAGGTCATGCCCATGTCGGATGTGCCGTACTGCGTTGGCTCCGGGTCATTGCAGGTCAGCAGGAAGCAGACCTGCGGGTAGGCGGGCACGGCGGCGGTGACCGCAATGCCATCGACGACAAACGGCCGGCCGTCAAGCGTGACCCGGTCACCGGGGGTCAGCCCGAGCGCGTCAGCGAATGCCCGCTCGAGCACGACTCCGCCTGGCCGGACCCAGCTTCCCTGCGTGACGTCGGGCTGGTCCAGCCCGGCGGTCGCCTGGCCCCGGCCTTCGACCTGTACCGGAACGATGCGCCCGCGGGCACCCAGGCTTGCGAAGGCGACCGGGTATGGACCGCTGTGCCCGGTGACACCGTTGGCATCGGTCAGCTCGAGCGCTGCCCGCCCGGCGGCCTGGCCGCCATAGCTCACCACGACGTCAGGCCCGCGGGTTGCCGCTCGCGTGCGCTCGTACGGGCTCGTCGTGACTCCGTGCAAGACCAGCCCGAGCGTGAGCGTCGTCGTGGCGGTAAGGAGGGCGAGCAGCAGCAGCGCCGTCTCCGACTTCCGCCGCCTGATGTCTTTGAGCGCGAGGCGGCAGACGACAAGAAGCCGAGCAGCCATCACGCCTCCTCGGCTTCTAGCGTGAAGGTGCCCATCGCTCTAGCCCTCCAGGCCGGCGAGGAAGCCGAGCTGGCCGGAGGTGCCGCCGGTCAGCCTGGTGTCGTCGACGAACGCGCCGTCCCGCATCGAGATCAGCCGGTCCGCCGTGGCGGCGATGCGCGAGTCGTGCGTGACAATGACCACGGTCTGGCCCGTCGCGTGAAGGCTGTCAAGCAGCCGCAGCACATCCAGGGTCGCCTCGCTGTCGAGGTTGCCTGTCGGCTCGTCGGCCAGCACTACGAGCGGCTCGTTGGTCAGCGCCCTGGCAATCGCGACACGCTGGCGCTGACCGCCGGACAGCTCGGACGGCAGGTGCCTGGCGCGGTCGGCCAGTCCGACCCGGTCGAGCAATTCCAGCGCCCGGCGCCGGGCCGCCCGCGGCGAGCGCCCAGCCAGCAGCGCGGGAAGCTCGATGTTCTCGACCGACGTCAGCTCGTCCATCAAGTGAAAGGCCTGGAACACGAACCCGACGCCGTCGCGCCGTAGTGCGGCCATGCCCCGCTCGCTCATCTGATCGATGCGCTGGCCGGCCAGCCAGATCCGGCCGGCCGACGGCCGGTCCAGGCCGCCCAGCAGGTGCAACAGCGTCGACTTCCCGCAGCCGCTCGGGCCCATCACCGCGACCGTCTCGCCCGCAGCCACATCCAGGTCAACGTTGTCGACGGCTCTGACTAGCGCGGCGTCCTTGCCGTATTCCTTCCGCAATCCGCGGGCCCGCACCATCGAGGTGTCGGTCATCGCCGTCCCGTGCCTTTCATGCCCCGGGCCTTACGGCCCGTCCAGTTCCGCTCGCATGCCTCCAGCCAGCGCAGGTCGGCTTGCAGCCGGAGCACGATGCCCTCCAGCAGCAGGCCGGCATCCGAGCCGTCCGGCTCGGCCATCGCCGCGCGCTGCGCCTCCCGGAGTCGGCGCAGGAGTTCCCGCCGCTGCGCGTCCACGATGGCGATGGGATCGGCGAGCCCGGCCGCGGCGGCCGCGACCAGCTTGAGGTGGAACTCGGTCAGGTCCGGCCGTGGCCAGTTAACGTCCGCGAGCCAGTCGGCTAGCCGCTGCTGGCCGGCCGGGGTCAGTGCGTACACCTTCCGGTCCGAGCGGTCGGCCTGCCCGGGTACCTGCTCGGTTGCGACCTGGCCCGCTTTTTCCAGCCGGGCCAGCGTCACGTACACCTGGCCGTCGTTCAGTGCCTCGCCGACCGGGCCGAGCGCGTGCCGCAACCGGGCGCGCAGCTCATAGCCGTACGACGGCTCCTTCGCCAGCATGGCCAGCACGACTTCCTGCTGCACGCCAGCCTCCTTAACGGTTAGCCCCACGAGGCTAACTGTTATCCCGGAGTCTCGTCAAACGGCATGCCAGCTCGTCCCGCGCCACATCCGGTCAGCTTCCCGGCAAGATCCCCGCCCTGGATGCGCCTACGGGGCCACGACCACCTTGCCGACGGCGCCGGCCTCCACCGCGTCCTGGGCGGCGGCGACTTGCTCAAGGCCGAACCGCGTGATCGGCAGCTCGGTCAGCGCGCCTGCCTCGATCGCGCTGCTGATGTCCGCTGCTGCCTGATCGAGCGCCGGGCCCGGCACGCCGTAGAGCAGGACGAACCGGAGCGCGACGTTGGCGGTCATGAACCTGCGGACCGGCAGCACGGGGTCTGATGGCTCGGCGGCGTAATCGACGATGTGCGTCTGCGGGCCGGACACCGCCAGGTCAAGCTCCAGGTTCGCCCCGAGCGCCAGTTCCACGATCCTGTCCATCTTCGGCGCGAACGACTGCAGCCGCTCGGCTGCATCTGGCTCCCGGTAGTTGACCACGAGGTCAGCGCCTGCCCTAGCCGCCAGCTCGGCTTTCTCGGGGCCGCTGACGGTCGCGGCAACCCGTGCGCCGAAGTACTTCGCCAGCTCGATGGCGAAGTGGCCCACCGCTCCCGCACCGCCAGCCACAAGGACGCTCTTGCCCTCGACCGGCCCGTCCGCGCACAGGCACCGGTGGGCGGTCATCGCGGGCACGCCCAGGCTCGCGCCCAGCTCCGCGGATGCCGCCGCGGGCAGCGGGACAGCCTGCCGTGATGGCACAACGGACCATTCCGCCGCGGTCCCCCACCGGCTGCTCGACGCAGCCAGCCACGTCCAGACCCGCTGGCCGACGCGTCCCTGGCCGACTCCCTCGCCGACCGCGTCGATCACGCCGGTCCCGTCGTGATGCGGAACCTGGAACCCGCTGATCGGCCGCGGGGTAGCGCCGCTGCGGGATTTCCAGTCGGTCGGGTTCACGCCCGACAGCTCGATCCTGACCCGGACCTCGCCGGGACCGGGCTCAGGCTTGTCTATGTCGGTGACGCGCAACACATCGGCCGCGCTCCCGTAACTGTCATAAACCGCTGCTCGCATGGATAGCTCCCTCGGGGAGGAACCGCCGCCACCGGCCGGCCGTCAGGACCGCCAACCGGCCCGCTAAGGCTGCCGGCTCAGCCAGCCGCCGGCACGATCTTGTTGATGTCGGCGAGGTCATCCTCGCCCGGCACCCAGTCGCCCGCCGCCGCATTCGCCCGGACCTGATCGGCGGAGGTCGCTCCGGCTATCACGGACGTGCAGCCCGGCAGCGCCGCAAGGGCGCCAATGGCCACTTCCAGCAGGGTCCGGCCGTGGTGCTGCGCCCATTCCGTCAAGGCCTCGACCTTGTCCAGCTTCGCATCGGTGATGTAGTCATCGCGCCCGTAGAGCCGCGAGCCCTCCGGCGGAGCCATCCCGCGCCTGACCTTGCCGGTGAGCAGGCCGTTAGCCAGCGGGAAGTAGGGCAGCACGCCGAGCCCGTACTCCAGGGCGGCCGGCACGACGTCGGCTTCTGCGGCCCGCTCTAGCAGCGACCAGTGGTTCTGCGCCGAGATGAACGGCACGGCATGCAGTTCCGTCGCCGTGGCGGCCGCGACCGATGTCTGCAGGCCCGAGAAGTTCGAATGGCCGAGGTAGCGGACCTTACCGGCCTTGACGATCTCGGAGAGCGCCTCAAGGGTCTCCTCGATCGGGGTGACGGGATCGGGAGTGTGAATCTGATAAAGGTCTATGTAGTCGGTCCGCAGGCGGCGCAGAGAATGCTCGACCGCGCGGCGGATGTAAGCGCGGCTGCCTTTGGCGCCAGCAGCCGGGCCGTATCCCATGTCCCCGCCCTGCGAGCCGAATTTCGTGGCCAGCACAACCTGGTCGCGCCGGCCGGTCAGGACCTCCCCCAGGATCTCCTCGGACCGGCCACGGCCGCCGTAGGTCTCGGCAGTATCGAGCAGCGTGATGCCGACATCGATGGCGGCGTCCACGACACCGCGCGTCTGGCTCACATCAAGCCTGCGTCCGAAGTTATTGCACCCCAGCCCGACGACTGACACCATCAGCCCGGAGTTTCCGAGTGTCCTGTAGCGCATGACCCTGCCTTCGCGTGTTGCGGTGTTGCTCCGCGCAGATGCTACCTTCCGGACCGTGCGCCGCCCCCAGGCGGATGGGGCCACGCGGGCCACATCCGGGCCCGGCGCGTCATCTACCTGATGCTCGCTGAGGCGTACAAGGGGGTGGCGTGAAATCGCATTTGCGATATCATCAGATGGGCGGCAGTTATCAACAAAGCACTCAGCGCACGTGCGTGAGAATTGCGCGTGCAAAAGGTCGACCGAGCCGGAACTATTAGGGCGCAGCCACCGTCCGTGACACGATGGCGAGATCCTAGGCGGCGCATCGGAGGGGAATTCGGCGATGCCTGACAGCACCAGCCTTGGCGCGGACGGCCCTGGTGCACCAACCGTCCTGCGGATCCTCCTCGGCACTCAGCTGAGGCGACTGCGCGAGTCCCGCGGCGTGACGGCGCAGGCCGCGGCTAAGGCAATCCGCGGTTCAGAGTCGAAGATCAGCCGAATTGAACTCGGCCGCAACGCGGTCCGCGAGGTCGACATTGCCGACCTGCTTAACCTCTACGGCATTAATGACCCGGCCGAACGCGAGCAGCTGCTGACGTTAGCCAGCCAGGCCAACCAGCAGGGCTGGTGGCACCGCTACCAGGACGTCCTCCCGAACTGGTTCCAGTCCTACATCGGGCTCGAAGAGTCCGCTGAGTCCATTCGCAGCTTCGACAACCAGTTCGTGCCTGGCCTTCTCCAAACCGAGGACTATGCGCTCGCGGTCTTCCAGCTCGGTACGTACACACATGAGGAAACTGACCGGCTCGTCTACCTGCGCAAGGAACGGCAGCGGCGGTTCGCGGCGGGCGGGCTGCGCCTCTGGGCGATCATCGATGAGGTCGCGCTCCGGCGGCCCGTGGGCAACGCCCACCTGATGCGTGCTCAGCTCGAGCACCTACTCGACATCTCTGTGCGGCCAGGGCTGACCCTGCAAGTCACTCCGTTCCTGACCGGGGCCTCGTACGCCGCGCCCAGCAGCTTCAGCATCCTCAGCTTCGCCGTCGATGATCTCCCCGACGTCGTGTACGTCGAGCAGCTCACCAGCGCTATGTACCTGGACAAACGGGCAGACGTTGACCGTTATGCCGAGGCGATGGATCAGATCCGGGCGAGCAGCTACACGCCGGAGCAGACCAAGGAGATGATCCAGACCATCATCTCGGACACAGAGAGGTCTTTATGTCCACGACGGACGACGGCATGACTGCCAGCGACATCACCGCGCCCTGGGTCAAGAGCAGTCACAGCGGGCCACAGGGCAATTGCGTGGAGGTTGCGTTCCTGGACGGCGGCGAGGTGGCGATGCGCAACTCGCGCTATCCAGATGGGGCTGCACTGGTCTTCACCGCAGCCGAGTGGCGGGCGTTCCTGCGCGGCGCGCGAGGCGGCGAGTTCGGCACTCCGGCCTGATTGCCGCACCGCCTGGCCCGTGTTGCCCTGGCCATTATCTATGCGCGAGGATGGGCTCGTGACTGGGCTCCATCCGATCGCATCCGTCGTGGAGCACAGTAGCGGCATTCTTCAGCTCATCTCGAATGACTGGTGGGCTGCGCTGGTCTTCTTCTTCATCTTCGGCGGTTCGATCCGAGAGGGATTTCGGCGCCACCACCGGCGCCGACTGGCGATCCTGGCGGCCAAGGCGGAGCTGGCCGAAAGCAGGAATGCGGCCATGCGGCCGCCGCCCGAGCCGCAGCCGATCTGCGGCTGCAGCCATCACCTCAGCTTTCACAACCCGGCCACATCAGCGTGCGCGGTCGATGACTGCCGCTGCCAGCAGTACGTGGGGCCAGAGCCGCTAGGGCACGTCGTCGCCCTCCCGCTCGTGGACCCGGAACGGATATCCGGCGCACCGCTGCTTGACCACGGAGAACCCGGCGGCCAGCAGGCCTGAGCACAGGACGGCCCCGGTCCTGGCCCTCAGCCAGGACCGGGGCCGCCTGCCTCTGCCCCTCCGGGCTCAGCTAGCCGGCCAGGTCGAACTCGCCAGCCTTCACCCCCGACACGAAGGCCGCCCACTCCTCACTGTCAAAGAAGTGCGGGGCCTTGG
>JASIBJ010000027.1 GCA_030045215.1 Streptosporangiaceae bacterium
GGGCCGTCCAGCTCGGGCACGGCAGCCGGGAGCAAGGCTGCCAGCAGCTCACCTGCCGCCTCTCACACCCCGGGCTCGGGCGGCTCCACGTCGGCGGTCACCACGGCCTCGGTGCCGTTCCCCGTCGGAGTCGGCGACACCTGGAAGTACAAGACCACCTATGGCACGACCGTCAACACGATGACCGCGGTGACGCCGGTGTCCGACGGCCAGCAGGTGACGATGAGCAGCGCCATTACCAGCCTGGGTACGACGACCCACAACACCGCCTACTACGTGGTCCACCCGGATGGCTCGATCTCGCTGCCGTTCAGCCAGTTCGACACCAACAGCAGCTCGGGGGGTGCGGTCAAGCTCATCTCGGGCAACATCTTCTGGCCGCCGGCCGACCAGCTTTCGTCTGGCCAGGCTTACCATGACGCGCTGCTGATCGAGTTCAGTGAAGGCGGCACTGAGCAGAAAGTCGTGGCGAACGTGACCGTGCGCGGCGGCGGCACCCAGAGCGTCACGGTACCTGCTGGCACCTACAACGCCGACGTAGTGAACATGACGATGTCGGAAACCATCGAGGGGATCTCGGTGAGCAGCGTGGTGAAGACCTGGCTCGCGCCCGGCGTCGGGCCGGTGCAAAGCGAGGTGATCCTCCACGAGGGCGGCACCGCGCACATCGCCGCCGAGGACCAGCTGACCTCATTCACGGCCGGCTGATCACCGGATCAGGTCAACGCGGGCCCGCAGCGAGTCGCACGCTGCGGGCCCGCACGCGTGCTGCCGGAGCCCGTTCCTGGAGTGGCGGGATCAATTGACGCCAGGACCAGTCGGCGCATCTTCAGCCGCGGACGTAGACCGGCGTGCCCGGAGTCGGCACCAGCGTATAGAAGAACTGGGCGATATCCATCGGGATCCGTATGCAGCCGTGTGAGACGGGCTGCAGCGGTACGTAGGTGTCGCCGTGAATGGCGTAGGCCGTGTCGATGAAGAAGACCGGGTTGTACATCTGGCCGAGCGGAACCGTGACCCAGCCCGGCATGAACGCGGTCGTCAGGAAGTCCCCCACCGGAGTGATCGCGTAGCTGCAGCCTCCGCCCGGCGAGCAGAAGTAGTAGCCGCCACCAGTCGAGACGTGACTGATCAGCGCAACCTGGCCCGCGCGGTAGAGAACCAGAACCTCATCGGCCAGGTTGACTTCAATGCGCAGGCTTCCGCCGTTCGGGACCAGCACCGCCGGGGGCCGTGGGTCCGCCAGCGCCTGACGAGTGGCCGCATTCACCTCCCCGGACGGGCTGATGCCCTGGGTCTCCTGGAATGCCCACACGGCCTCGATTGTGTCGGCGCCGAACTGGCCGTCGACCGGACCCGGGTAGTACGTCAGTGTCGCCAGCCGCAGTTGCAGCTGCCTGACGTCCGGTCCGCTCATCCCCAGGGCAAGGGTCGGGCCAGTACGCGGCCACGCCGGGGACGCCGGCGCGGATGCAGACGGCGAAGGCGATGGCTGCAGGGACGGTGAGCGCGATGCCGGGGCCTGCGCCTGCGGCGTCCGCGGAGCCGGCTGCGAAGAAACGCCGACCGATCCGCAAGCTGCGCCCAAGGCTGTGATGATCGCGAGCAACACCAGTGCCGATCTCAGCGGGCGATGCATTGTGACCTCCGCGCGGCCTTCAGGCGCCGGGCCCTGGGCTCCGCTTTCAGCCTCGTCGCGAGTCACGTCGCCGGGCAGAGTCGAAGGTCGCGACTCGGCCGCCGAAGGACCTGGAGAGCCGAGGGGACGACAGGACCTTTGCCACTTGGAGGTAACCGCAAAGCGGCTCAGACTGATCACCATGAGGGCGGCGGTCGGCACGGAGCACCTCTGCACCGTTCGGGTAGCTGCCTGGGCTCCTAGCCGGTGGCGGCATGAAATGAATTGGCAGGTGTGATGCACATCATCGGCACGTTCGTGCTACTTCTGTGGCTGATCCTCGGAGCCGTCGCCGCTGGCCAGCGCGACGACTACACCCACCCGCCCACGAACTGCAGCCAGGTGGGCACTGTTGCGGTGACGATCCTCGCGGGCCCGCTGAATTACCTGGGCATCAATCCGAAGATCTCCTGCCACCTTCCCCAGCCCAGCAAGTAAGGCGATGGCCAACGCCTCTGGGTAGAAGCGAAAGCCCGCGGCACGCTCACAGCCATGGCGCGGCGCGCAGTTGGAGGCGATCCGTTTGAGCGGACCTGCGGTGGGGACAGAGGGTCCCGCGGTGGCCTGCCGCAGGATCGGAAGAGTAAACCGTGTCATTGCGCGGAGTAGCGCCGCGGTAGTGGCCGTCGCCGTCTTGCTGACGGTCACGGGTTGCCTGACGCCGCTGACGTCACAGCCGCCCTTGACGCCGGTTCCCACCCCGCCAAGGCCTCTGGTCGGCGTCTTCGAGCCGGATGCGCCGGAAAGCTGGTCACAGATGGCGGAGTTCACGAACGCGACTGACGTCAAGCCCAGGATCGCCCTGTACTACTCGCTGTGGAATGATCCGTTCAGTACGTCATTCGCGCAGGCCGCCTGGGACCACGACGCATATGTGCTGGTCCAGCTTGACCCGAACGACGTGACCCTGGCTTCGATCGCCGACGGCGGCTCAGACGCCTACCTGCGCTCCTACGCTGCGGCCGTCGTCGCATTCGGCCATCCGGTGATCTTGTCCTTCGGGCATGAGATGAACGGCACCTGGTACTCCTGGGGCTATGGTCACGCGTCGCCGGCAACGTTCGTCGCCGCCTGGCGGCACGTCGTCCGGGTCTTCCGTGCCGCCGGGGCGGCCAATGTCACCTGGCTGTGGACCGTCAATTCCATCGCAGGGGCGTCGAGCTCGCTGAGCCTGTGGTGGCCAGGCGCTTCGTGGGTTGACTGGACTGGCGTCGACGGTTACTACGTCCGGGCCACGGATACCTTCGGCTCGCTGTTCGGCTCGACCATCGCGGATATCCGGACGTTCAGCAACGCGCCTGTGCTGATCGCCGAGACTGCCGTGGGCACCACCCCGGACCGGGAGAGCCAGATCGACGCGCTGTTCGCGGGCGTCCGCGCGGAGCACCTTGCTGGGCTGGTCTGGTTCGACGAGGCGCAGCATGCCGGCCTGTACCACCAGGACTGGCGTCTGGAAGATGATCCGTCCGCCCTCGATGCGTTCAGGGCGGCCGCAGCCGCCCTTTCCGGAGGGTGAGAGGTCTTCATGCTTGAGGCACTGGTCATTGCCGGGTTGGTCGCCGCGCCGCTCGGCTCCGCCGCTCTCTTCCTGCCGGGCCGACGTCATGAGCGGACAGGCGTCTGGGCCGGCATATGGCGGGTCGTCCTGGTCGTCATCGGGTCGGTCCTGTTCGCCGCCGCGGCGGCCGGCGTGCTGTACCTGCTGAGAGCGACGGAAGCCAACCTCGTCATCGGTTCAGCCGGGGTGGCACTGGCCGGCCTGCTCTGGCTCCCGGTCACGAGGAGCTGGTCTCCGCGGGCGCACCTGTGCTGGGCGTCGTCTACCTACCTCTTCGTGGTCTACCTGGTCTATGCGCTTGAGTGGACCTTCGCCAGCCACCTCGGCACGGCCAGCACCATCGGCGGGGTGCTGCTCTGGTGCCTTGAGCTAGTCGCCGCACTGATGTGCTGCGCTTACCTATGGGAACTGTGCGACGCGCTCGGAACCGCCCACTGGCACCGGAGGCGCGCGCCTCTTGACCCGCGCCGGCGGGTGCGCACCGAAGTGCTGCGGGCGGTGGTGCCGAGGCCCGACAATGCTCCGCCCCTGGTCAGCGTGCACGTCCCGGCGCACAACGAGCCGCCGGCCATGGTCATCGACACACTCCGCGCGCTGCTGCGTCTCGACTACCCTCGCGTGCAGATCGTCGTCATCGACGACAACACCGACGATGAGTGGCT
>JASIBJ010000028.1 GCA_030045215.1 Streptosporangiaceae bacterium
ATCTGCGGCGACCTCATACCCCAGCCCGAGAACGCTTACCCATCCACGCAGGTGACGGGCGTGAACAAGGCTGCTGCCAAGATCCGCGCGTTGGCGTGCGCCAGCCGAGGCAAAAGCGCCCGCCTGCTGGATTCCCGGCGCCGCAGCGCCGGAGACGCCGACCCAGACGACAAACACCGTGAACCCTGTGGGTTCACGGTGTCCTCAATGTCGTGAGAGATTCCACGGTGGGGCCGGTGGGATTCGAACCCACACTGTCAAGAACCTAAATCTTGCGCCTCCTGCCGTTGGGCTACGACCCCTTGCTGCGCATCTGGCCGCGCCGACCGCCCGTCAGACCCCGAGATCCTGACGTAGCCGCGCCACGTGGCCCTTCGCCTTGACGCCGTAATACGCATGCTCGATCTTGCCATCCGGGCCGACTACGAAGGTCGATCTGATGACCCCGACGGACGTCTTGCCGTACATCATCTTCTCGCCGTAAGCGCCGTAGGCCTCAAGGACGGCGTGATCGGAGTCGCAGAGCAGCGGGAAGTTCAGGCCCTCCTTCTGGCGGAACCTAGCCAGCTTGGCCGGGCCATCAGGAGAGATCCCGAGCACCGCTACACCGGCCGCCGACAGCGAGGAGAGGCTGTCACGGAAGTCGCATGCCTGCGTCGTGCAGCCGGGCGTCATCGCGGCCGGGTAGAAGTAGATGATCACCCGCTGACCGCGCAAGGACGAGAGGCTGACCTTGTTGCCGTCGGCATCGGGCAGGGTGAAATCCGGCGCCAGATCCCCGGCCTGAAGTCGTTGACCAGCCACCTACTGGCTCCCTCCGTCGCGTCGTGACTGCCCCCTACCGTACAGGGGCGCATCACCTTGAGCGTGTACCCATCGCGGAGCGCGTATCAGCGGAATACTCGACTACCGGACTTTGCCGCAAGGATGCGACTATATGGCGCAGGGGCTACAAAACGTTGGCACTGGGTGCCATCTTTGCTGCCCGTGCACGACTAGGACGGGGTTGAGATGACCGGATCCGACTGGAACGACGACATGCAGGGTGAGCAAGCCGCAGGAGCGGGCGAGCAGCGCCCGCCCTCGGAGCCAGCCGCAGGTGAATCCGCTGACGCTCCCCGGCCGCTTGACGCGCCGCCCGGCGCACCCGCGGCCGACCAGGGCATGCCCGCTGGCGCGCAGGCCGTGCCGCCCGGCTCCGAAGGCACGCCCCCCGGTTACCAGGGGGGGCCGCCCGGTTACCAGGGCGCAGCCGAGGGCGGCTGGCCGGGTCCGGCGACGCCATCGGACACGGTCGAGTTCGGCGACTCGAGCCCATCGTCATCGGCCCGGCCGCGGCGGCGGCTGGTGATCGCGATCTCGGCCGGGGCCGCGGCCGCGGTGGCAGTGGCCGCCATCGCCGTCGCCGCTACCGGCGGCTTCGGCGGCTCGTCGCAGACGCCCGCGCAGGTACTCGCCGCCGCCGCGCACAACTCCGCCACGGTCAGCTCGCTCTCGGCGACCTATTCCGAGCAGATCAGCGGCGAGGCCAGCGGGTCGATCACCGGCTCGGTCCAGGAGATCCGCAAGCCGCTGCAGATGTCGATCAGCATGACCGAGACCGTTGAAGGGCAGTCGCTACAGTTGTCCGCTGTCGTGACCGACAGCAATATGTACGTGAAGTTCGGCAGCATGGCCGGCATACCATCGGAGCTGGTCGGCAAGTGGATCGAGTTCCCGCTGTCCAGCTTGGATGGCGGTGCATTCTCCTCTCTGCTACAGAGCGTGCAGAACGAGAATCCGACGTCGCAGGCGCAGGAACTGCTCGCCGCTAAGGACCTTCGAGCCGATGGCACTCAGGTCATCGACGGCGTGCAGACCACCAGGTACGTCGGCTCGTTCACGCCGGCCGCCGCGCTGAAGGTACTGTCCCCGAGCGCGCGCGCGGCGCTTGGCCCGGCGATGAAGCAGATCCAGGGCGATATCAATTTCAGCGTCTGGATCGACGGCAATGACCACATCAGGCAGTTCACCGAGGTCGAGAGCGTCGCGTCGGAGACAGTGAACGCGACCTTCACCTTCCAGTCGTTCAATCAGGCCGTGACCGTCACCATCCCGCCCGCGAGCCAGGTAATCCGCTATCCGGGAAGCGGCCTGTAGAACTCCGGGGCTGGCGGCCGGGCGCGGTCAGCCCAGCAGAGCGGCGATCACCGGGGCCAGGGCGCGCAGCGCCTTGCCCCGGTGGCTGATCTTGTCCTTGTCAGCCGGGTCCATCTCGGCGGTGGTCAGGGCCGCGTTGTCCGGCAGAAAGATCGGGTCGTAGCCGAACCCGTTCTGCCCGCGCGGCTCGTGCACCAGCGAGCCGCGCACGACTCCCTCGCTCACGTGCTCCCGACCGTTCGGCAGCACGAGCGCCGCCGCGCAGACGAACTGGGCCCCGCGCCGCTCGTCCGGTACATCGGAAATCTGAGCCAGCACGAGCCAGAGGTTGGCCGCGTCATCACCGTGGCGGCCCGACCAGCGGGCGGACAGCACGCCGGGCATTCCGTTGAGCGCATCGACGCACAGCCCTGAGTCATCAGCCACGGCCGGCAACGCGGTGAACTTGGCAATTGCCCGCGCCTTCAGCAGCGCGTTCTCAGCGAAGGTCGAACCCGTTTCCTGAACCTCGGGCGCCCCAGGAAAGTCGTCGAGCCCGCGGAGGTCGACCTCAACGTGGCCTGCGGCCAGGATCCTGGTCAGCTCGATCAGCTTGTGCTGGTTGGCCGTGGCCAGCACCAGCCGGGGCGCAGACCCGGCCTGGCTGCCCTCCGTCATGCTTGCAGGGCCGCGTGCTGCAACTTGGTGAGCTCGCCGCAGCCCGCGACCGCCAGGCTGAGCAGCTCGTCCAGCAGGTCACGACCGAACGGCTCTCGCTCGGCCGTGCCCTGAATCTCCACGAAGCTGCCGTCGCCCGTGCAGACGACGTTCATGTCGGTCTCAGCGGCGACGTCCTCGTCATAGCACAGGTCGAGCACCGGCTGCCCGTCGACGATGCCGACGCTGACGGCGGCCACCGAGGCGGCCAGCGGCTCGCCCTTGCACCGGCCCCGCTCCTTGAGCCATGAGACCGCGTCGGCAAGCGCGACGTACCCGCCAGTGACCGCGGCCGTCCTGGTGCCGCCATCGGCCTGCAGGACATCGCAGTCGATGATGATCGTGTTCTCCCCCAGCGCCTTAGGGTTGACGCACGCACGCAGTGACCGGCCGACCAGCCGGGATATTTCCTGGGTGCGGCCGCCGAGCTTGCCCTTCACCGATTCGCGCTCGCTTCGCGTGTTCGTCGAACGCGGCAGCATCGCGTACTCGGCGGTCACCCATCCCTGGCCGCTCCCCCGGCGCCAGCGGGGCAGGTCTTCCTGCACGCTGGCGGCGCAGAGCACCCTTGTCGCGCCAAACTCAACGAGCACTGAGCCCTCGGCGTGATCGAGCCAGCCTCGGGTGATCTTGACGTCGCGAAGTTGATCGGGACGTCGGCCATCTGGTCGGGACATGGCTTGCAGCTTAACGGGTCGCGACGGCCTATCGGTCCCGGCTGCACCCCCTAGCGGCCTCGCTCGGGGCCGGCCCAACAGGGATCCCGCGGCGCGCTACCAGTCGGCCCGTTCGGGCGCGCCAGCCTCGATCCAGCGGTATACCTTGGCCACGCCGTCGGGCAATGTGGTCGTGGCGACCCAGCCAAGATCGCGCGCGGCGCGCTCCGAGGCGAGGGCACTGCGCAGCAAGTCGCCTCGACGCGGCGGTGCAAACAGGGGGTCCACCGGACGACCCGCGACCGCACTGATCACACGGGCCAACTCCAGGACGCTGACCTCGACCCCAGATCCGATATTCCAGATGCCAGGCCGCCCGCGTTCAGCGGCTGCCAGCAAAGCCTCGACGGCATCTCCGATGTACACGTAATCCCGTGTCTGCCGGCCATCACCGAATATGGTCGGCCGCTCCCCCGCCACGACCTGCGCGCAGAAGATCGCCACGACGCCGGCCTCTCCGGCCGGGTCCTGACGCGGCCCGTACACGTTGGCGAGCCGCAGCACGGTGTGGCCAGTTCCGTGCAGGCGGTTGTAGAGCATGACGTATTGCTCGGCACAGTGCTTGGCGACCCCGTACGGCGATTCAGGCAGCGGCAGCACGTCCTCCAGGGACGGTATCGGCGCGTCCCGTCCGTACAGCGCCCCGCCGGTGGAGCAGAACAGCACCCTGGCGCTCACGGCTCTGGCCGCCTCGAGCACGTTGATCGTCCCCACGATGTTCGCCTCGGCGTCCGCGGATGGCTGGGAAACCGAGGCCCGGACGTCGATCTGGGCCGCGAGGTGGCAGATCAGCTCGGGCGCGTAATCCAGCGTGACGGCCTCGAGCAGGTCCGCCTCGGCGACGTTGATCTTGTGCAGCGCGACGCCCTCGTCCATGCGACCTGGCCTCCCGGCCGACAGGTCATCGACGACGATCACCTCGTCACCCCTGCCGACCAGGGAGTCGACGAGGTGCGACCCGATGAAGCCGGCACCGCCGGTGACGAGTACGCGCATGGGTGAGCAGTCTATGCTGTGCCGCTATGTCCTGACCGACACCGCGCGGACGGCGCTCAGCCCGGTCTGGCTCGGCAGGCCACTCAATAGGCTGAGGTCGACGGACACCACCGGCCGCACGCGCCCGCCAGGGCCAGGCCCAGCCAGGAAACACGGCCAGATGACGGCAGCTCCGAGCACGCGGCTGACCCCCAGCCGCGAGCCCCGCGATCGGGCGATCACGGTCGCCAGCTGGCTGATCATGCTGGCCATCGTGGGCTATCTGTGCTACAGCGGTGCCGTCGGGCCCATGCGCGACCTGCAGGTCTACCGGGACGGCGCCCTGGCCATGCGCCAGGGCCGCGACCTGTACTCGATGCTCACCGCGACCGGACTGCCCTATACCTACCCGCCAATCGGTGCGGTGCTGGCGATGCCGCTGACGCTCGTGCCATTCTGGGCCGCACGGGTCGCCTGGGACGCGATGGTCTGCCTGCCCCTGGCCGCCGTCGTCTGGTTCGGGTTCCGCCCGCTACTGGGCAGGGCCGGGCGGTCGGCCCCGGCGGTCTTCGCCGTCCTGCTGGGCTGCTGCGCCCTGCTCCTCCCGGTCCGCGAGGAGTTCTATTTCGGGCAGGTCGACCTCTTCCTGGTCGCGATCTGCCTGGCCGACCTGCGCCTGTCGAATCCGCCCTGGCCGCGTGGCCTGCTCATTGGCCTGGCCACCGCGATCAAGCTTCAGCCGGGCGTTTTCATCATCTACCTCCTGATCACCAGCCGGCGCAGGGACGCGGCCGTGGCCGCGCTGTCGTTCGCGGGCTGGACGGCTGTGGCCTGGCTGATCGACCCGCATGACTCGGTCACGTACTGGACCAGCACGATCTTCCAGACGAGCCGGCTCGGCGGAAACGGGTCGGTGGCCAACCAGTCCCTGCGAGGGATGATCTTGCGGCTGTTCAACCCGCATGCGCCCCCGTCCGGCCTCTGGCTGGCCGCGGCGCTGGTGGTAGCGGTCGCCGGGTTCGCGGCCGCCAGGTTCTGCTGGCAGCGCGGTAACGACATGGCCGGCATCGCGATCACCGGCTTGCTGTGGGCTGCCCTGTCGCCGGTGGCCTGGTTCCATCACTTCTGCTGGCTGATCGTCGCGCTGGGAGTGATCGTTGGCGATGGCCGGAGTCGCCGCCGGTCCGCCACCGCGACCGCGGCGTTCGCGCTGTTCGTCACGTCGCTGCCGACCTGGGCCGAGAGCGCCCGCTGGCTCGGCGTGATCCCGGCGCGCTTGTTCGAGGACGCGTTCGGACTGGCCGCGCTCGCGCTCGTAGTGATCATCTACCGGATCGTCAGGCTTCAAGGCGGGGAACGAGGGGCCTGTCCGGCACCCGCCGACCGCCCATCGCGGCCGTCAGTGGCCAGAACCTCCGAGCAACTGCCGTCCGCTGCTGGCCAGCACCAGGGGCCCGTCGAAGGCGGCGGCGGCCTGCTCTAGCGTCGCCGCCGGGTCATTCCACGGCACCAGGTGAGTCAGCACCAACTGGCCGACGCCGGCCCGGGCGGCGTGCTCGCCAGCCTCACGGGCCGTCAGGTGCAGGTCCGGTATGAGTCCCGGCCCGTCCAGGTACGACGCCTCGCACAACAGCACGTCCGCGGCCGCCGCGAGCCCGACCAGTTCGGGTGTCGGGCCGGTGTCGGCCGAATACGCCAGCACCTGCCCCTCGTGCTCGATCCGGAACCCGAAGGTTTCCACCGGATGATTCATGTGCGCGGTCGTCACCCGCAGCGGGCCTATCTCGACCGTCCCCGGCCTCAGTTCGGCGAAGTCGAAGGCATCGGTCATCCGGGTGCTGGGTTCCAGGCCCATCGCCAGGCTCAGTCGCTCGGCCGACCTGGCCGGCCCGTGGACGCGGATCTTGGGCCGCGGGCCGTCGGGGTGCATTGTCTGGGCCACCGAGTAACAGCACATGTCGATGCAGTGG
>JASIBJ010000304.1 GCA_030045215.1 Streptosporangiaceae bacterium
AACGAGCCGCTCCAGGCCCGCCGCTACCTGACTTGCGGCCGGGTGGGCAGGCGGCGGGTCGGGCCGGCTCTGGCAACGCCTGACTGAAACGGCGAGTCTCGTGGCCCAACCGGTCCGGCCGATCTACCGTCAGTAAGGACATGCGAGTACATCGGACGCCGATACTGTCGGCCACCGCGATGGCGGGAGCTGTCCTGACGGGCACGTTGCTGCTGGCGGCCTGCGGGAGCACGCCGCTAGGCGGCGGAACGGCTGCGACTAGCCACACACCGGCGAGCTCGGGCACGAGTCACAGCGCGGGGACGACACCCGCCGCCAGCGCCTCGTCCGGGTCATCAGCGGCCAGGACGGGGTGCGCGCGCCCTGCTGTGCCTTGGCCTGTCAGCACTGCCTACCTGACCGGGATCCAGTTCGTGTCGCCGCTGCTTGGCTGGGTGGTGGGCCAGCAGGAGATCCTTGCGACCTCCGATGGCGGACGGCACTGGACCGTGCAGGACAGCGGCAGCCTCAACCTCACCTCCGTCGACTTCGTCAGCGCGCAGAGCGGCTGGGCAGTCGGGACCAGCTCGCTGCTCGCCACCACCGATGGCGGAGCGCACTGGACGTCGCTGCCTGACCCGTGCCTGCGCTCGGTCCACTTCGTGTCCGCTGACCTTGGCTTCGCCGTCGCGGGAGGCACCGGCTCCGGGCTGCTGGGCATGGCCCCGATCGACGGCGGCAAGGCGCTCGTCACCACCGATGGCGGCCGCACCTGGCAGCCGCTGCCCGCGCCAGCCGGTGCGCAGACCCTGTGCTTCGACGATGCGACGCTCGGCTGGCTCGGCGCCGCGGGAAAGCTGTACCGGACTGCCGACGGCGGCAGCACCTGGACGCTGGTCACCCGCGGAGCGAGGCCGCCGTTCCCCGGTGAGGTGGCGTCGATGGTCGTGCAGTGCGCCGGTGCCGGCGACGCCTGGGCACTGGACATCGGCCCCGGCGCCGGCATGAGCCAGGAGCCGCACATCGGCTACTACGCGAGCGCATCGGGCGCCGTTCCGCTCTTCGCCGAGCAGTACTTCCCGCATCCGGGTGTCAGCGTCACGACGCAGGCACCGGGCAGCTACGCCGGCCCGATCTCCGCGATCAGCCCGACGAGCGCGGCGTTTCTCGACTCGTGCCCGGCCTGCGGACCCGGCACGGTGCCGTGGGGTCTGGTCACCGGGACAACGCTGACGCGGGAGGGCAACGTCGGCGACCTGACGCAAGCGCAGTCAGCGAGCTTCCTGTCCCCGCAGCTTGGCTGGGTCGCAGGCACGTTCACCCGGTTCAGCGCCAGGTCGTCTCGCAGCTACCGGCGGATCGTATGGACCGACGACGGCGGCCGCACCTGGCGAGTGCTGTATACGGGCTGACGTCAGCATGTGAAGCGGAGGGCTCAGCTGGCTGCGGCCGCTCTGGCTGCCTGGCTCATGCTGGCGACCCTGATTTTCGCCTTGATCGCGCTAGTGCGTTATTGGCAGGCTTTCAAGGCCGCTAAGGCATTCCGCAGGCCCACCCTGCATTTCAGGCCAGCCCGCCGGGCATCGCTGCCCTGCAGGTCCGGTGGTGTCCGATCAGATCTCGCTGGCCACGTTGGTGACGAAATAGAACGGCGCATAGACCGGCTCTGAGGTGCTGTTGTTGCCCTCGACGATGAGTTTGTCGCCGGTCCGCTGCCAGGTGCACATAAAGTTTGCCCCTTCCACCCGGCATGAGCCGAAGGTCCACCCGGCCTCATACTTGCGCGCGAAGAGCGCGTCTACGGCCGGAGGGATCGCTTCGTAACGCGCGGCTGTGCGATCGCCCTTGCTCCAGGCCTCGAAGACCAGTTCCGCCGCGGACTGCGCGCTGCTGGCGCGCAGCCACTGCAGGGTAAGCGCGTTCCAGGTCTCCGGGCCGGCGATGCCATCCTTGCCGAGACCGCAGAACCCCTGGAAGTGACGCACGACGCCGTCGGTCTGCGGGCCGTAGGTTCCGTCTACCTTCAGCCAGCCGCAGCGCGAGCCAAGCTGACTTTGGACAGCTCGCACCGAGTCTCCTGTGCTGTCGGCGGACACCTCGATGATGAGCTCCGGCCAGGTATTGTTGCCGACCTTCCCGTCTACCGTGAGACCGTGGTCGGCCTGGAAGGCGCGCACCGCAGCATCGGTG
Organism: Streptosporangiaceae bacterium; assembly: GCA_030045215.1. The sequence goes on from JASIBJ010000304.1 coordinate 2,170, forward strand.
TTCGGCCCGAATACGCCGTCCACGGTAAGCAGCTCGGTCGCCGTGGTGGCCTGCGTCGACCGACGGCCCTTAGTAAATCTTGCCGATGGTGCCGCCTCTGTAAGGGTGGCAGTTCCGGAGGCTTCGCCGGCCAGCGCAGACGTCTCGACATCCGCGTCGGGTGGCTCCTCAGACACTGTGCCAGCGGCGGTCGCCGACACATGCGCGTTGAGTAGGTACTGGATGCTGCGAACGTTTTCACCCGTCGAGCCCCGCTGCTCGAGAGGCCAGTTCATTGCCATTGTTCCGCCTCTTTTCCCGTTGTTCATTCGCATTTCTAAGAATGCATGATGCAGGTAGCTATTCCTCCGCGCGGATTATGTGCTCAGCCATATCCGCTGTCAAGGGGAGATTTCCTGCAGCGAAGCCTTCGCCGATCTGCAGCTCAGACTCTCGGCGACGCCGCCGCGGCGGCCTGTAAGACCGGTGCCCCCGCGAACCGAGCGAGCCAATCGCCGCAGCTCAAAGACCCACATGGCTAATCCGCCACGGTCGACACTCTGACCAGGGGCGGTCGGAGGTTCAAGCCTCCCTCGGTCCCACCCAGCTGAGAGGAACTCGGCCAGTCTCGTTCAGCCGGCCCTATCCTCGCGCATATGCCCTGGCCTGCCGGCGCCAGGCTTACCACGCACGTCCCTTAGAGTCGCCTCAGCTTGCGCCAATTGGTCAGCCATAGTCCCCCCAGATACCGAGTCGGCGCGTATGTCCGGCCTGGCCCATAACCAACTAAAACGTGAAGTTAGCCAGCGGAAAATACGAAACACCCAGCTACCAATACCGAGATACCCAGCCGAGCCACGTACTTGCCCTCCTGTCGCGGGGCGGCCACCAGACGCAGCCGCCATACCGAGGCGGCGGCGAGCCCTCCGGCCCCGGCCGGCGCCTGGCTGCTGGAAGTGATCCCGAGCCGGACACGCTGACCCGCAGCTCGGCCGACCTGCTCAGAATGACCAGCCCGCCACCCGAGCCAGCCATGGCCTGCACGGGCGAGGCCGAGACCTGGCTCCCAGACCTGCGAGGCGGTTGAAATGTGCGCTCAAGGCGTGGCTCAGTTTGTGGCTCATTCGCCGCCGTTCGGCACCGTTCACCGATGGCCATCCACATCGTTTCGGCGCAGCTCACGGACGGTCCCGGTCAGGGGTGAACACGGGCGCGCAGTGTTGGAAAGCGTGTTGGGGGCAACCCCTCGCGAGTTCGAATCTCGCATCCTCCGCCCAGCCTGACTTCCGGAACGCGGATCGCCCAGCTGCAACGATTGTCTCGACGTCGAGGTTTTGCTCGGTTTCGGGCGAGCCGGCGATTATCACGCCCCACTAAGGGGTGCTGCCAAGACGCTAAGGTCCCGCGACAGGCAGCAACCTGGCGCCTAAGGGGGTCCGGCGCAGATCTAAGGCCCGGCCACGACCTGGTTACGGCTGTCTGCCGATGTGCTCGCCCGCTCCGTTGAGCGACAGTGGAAACGACTCGGCAGCGGGCGGGGGATCAGCCCGACCGAGATCTCACTGTGGGGAACCTATTGGCCCGCGGCGACTCCAGTTCGTGATCACCCACCAACGAGTACTCAGGAAGGATGAGCCTCCATGCCCACGGCCGTTCGCCGTGACCATCCAGCCAGGCTGAACTCGCAGCCAGGCTGCGCACTACCGGATCTCGCGCCGACCGGGCAGCGATCTGCCCCATGCTCACATCCATCTGGCTCACCGGGCCCCGCCGTGGCGCGGCGAGGATCGGCCAGCTGGCCAGCCGGCCGCCCGCGCGACCGTGACACGATGCGGCGACTCCCGCGTCCGCGATTGCGGACCGCGGACGGCCACGACCGCGAAGAGCGCCGCGCGAGCTGGGTTGAGCTTTTTTTCGACCTGGCATTCGCCGGGGCCGTCGGCCAGCTCGCAGGCGCGTTCCAGGACCACCCGGCCCTCGGCACGCTCGGCCGCTTCGTCATGCTGTTCATTCCGATCTGGTGGCTCTGGGTCCAGCTTTCGTTCTACGCCGACCGGCATGAGTCGGATGACGCGGCGCACCGGATCTCGATCCTGGCGGCCATCCTGCTGTGCGTCGGCGTGGCCGCCAGCGCGCCACGAGCCCTGGCTGGCAACTCAGACGGCTTTGTGATCGCCTTCGCCTGCATGCGCGGCTTGCAGCTGGTGTTGTACGCGCGGGCCCGGCACCATCTGCCCGCCACCAGGGCGCTGTACAACTGCTACCTGATCTGCTTCGGGATAGGCGGCGCGTTCTGGCTGTCCTCCCTCGCCGTGGCCGATCCCGCCCGCTATGCGATCTGGATCGCGGCGCTGCTGGTCGACGGCATCGGCTCGCTGGCGATGCTGGCGCCACGCCGGCGGGTCCCGCTGAACCCCACCCATCTGGCCGATCGGTTCCAGATCTTCGTTCTCATCGTCCTCGGCGAATCGGTATCCCGGCTCATCAGCGCCGCGGCCATGAAGCCCTGGAGCCTGCAGCTCGCCATCGTGCTAACCGCTGCGCTGATCACGCTGGCTGCGCTGTGGTGGGCCTGGCTCCGCGCCGCCGACGACCAGGCGCTTCACAGCCAGCCGACGATCGCCAAGTTCACGGCCCTTAACCTGGCCATAGTGGCTGGCATCGCCGCGGCGAGCGCGGGCCTGCACATCGCGATCCTGGCGGCAGACGGGGCGGGCACCATCGCGGCCGCGCCCAGGGCCGCGCTCTATGGCGGCGTCAGCGTCTATCTGCTGGCCACCGCCATCCTCCCGTCCAGGAAGATGACGCGGGCAGCCAGAACGGCCCGGCTCGCGACCTCCCTCGCCGCCATGGGACTGGTCTTCATGGGCGCGATCGTCGAGCCCGTCTACCTGGTCCCCGCTCTGACTGTCGTACTCGCGCTGGGCCTGTGGACCGAGGGACAGTCGATCTCACGGCCTAGCAGGCAGGCGCTGAAGCCTCTCGCAGCCGCGCCGCAGAACCGGCTCTCGGGCGTATCCGGCAACTGACACGGCCACAATTCTCCGGTTCACCATCGTCCGCAACGGAGCAACCATGCCCGCCGTCCTCGCACCGCCGACCACCACTGTCATGCCCGCCGATCGCACTTCCCACGACACCTCGCCGGAGCCCACCCTGGCGTCGGCATGGCAGGCGATATCGGGCACCTCGATCGGAGCCGACCTCCTAGACTGGCCGCCCGACCTCTTCGCGCTGACGGAGGTGATCCTCCATCGCTCGGAGGCTTACCGATTCGCGCTTTCACCGCCAGCTGGCTCGCAGTGGCCACCCGAGAGGTTTCCGGACTGGCCCGATGCGGTCGTCGGCGAGGGCCGGCAGTGGAGCGCCTGGGCTGAGGACAGGGACGGAGCGATCCCGCCCCTTCTGGGTCGCGAGTGGAACATCTTGCAGACCCGGGCGGACAAGGTCACGCTCAGCCAGCTTGCGGAGGCACGCGACTGGCGGTTGTGCGAGGCGCTGCTGACTCTGCACGCACTGGCGGACGAGGCGTGCGCCGGGCTTGGTGTGGCCCTTGACACGTCCAGCCCTTGCGGTGTCGTCTACCGGGCCCGCGGTCGCGAACTGCTGGCGAGGACGGGATCGCTGGCTCGCCTCCCGGCCCACCTGATCCGGGTCCTGCCCAAGGTCCGCACCCCCGCGAACGGTAGTTCGCTGCGCTCGCTGTCACGGTATGCCGCAGTGCAGGTGCCCGGTGTCGCAGCCCGGTGGCACAAGACGCCGACCCACCGCACGACCACGCAGCCAAGCGGCAAGGCAGTTAACTTCCTGCACCTGCCGTGGCCGCTGCGAGTACGCGGATCAGACTTCCGCCCGGTCATCGGGCCCCTCAAGGAGCTTGCTGACGACCGCTTCGGCTTCTTCGAGTTCGCGCCTTCTGGGCGTCTCGACCTGGACCTCGTGGACCGGATGCTCCTCGCCGCCCTCGACGAGGTCGAGACCGTCGACGTCGTCATCCTCCCCGAGAGCGCGGTCAGGCACGAGGAAATAGACCCCCTCGAGGCTCTCCTCGACCGGCACGCAGTGACCGGGCTAATTACCGGAGTTCGCGAGCGGCCGGCCCACCCAGGGCAGTTCCCGTCCAACTGGGTGCACATCGGCGTGTCGACGGGCGAGCACTGGGTGCACATTCGCCAGAGCAAGCACCACCGCTGGTCACTCGATGAGGCTCAGATCTGCCAGTATCAGTTGGGCGGCACCTTGCACGCGCATACCCGCTGGTGGGAGGCAATGGAGGTTCCTCGCCGATCGGTGCAGTTCGTCGAATTCGGCGACGGGATCACCCTCGCGTCACTGGTTTGTGAGGACCTCGCTCAGAGCGACGACGTGGCCAGCGTCATACGTTCGGTCGGCCCGATGATCGTGGTGACTCCCCTGCTCGACGGTCCCCAGCTCAGCTCACGGTGGGGAGCCAGGTATGCCAGCGTCTTGGCCGACGACCCCGGCTCCGCAGTCTTGACCTTGACGTCGTTCGGGATGGCGCAGCGCTCTCAGCTGCCAGGACTTGGCTCCTCGCCCGTGGTCGCGCTGTGGAAAGCCCCCGGCCAGTGCACACGCGAGATCCCGCTCGAACCCGGTGCGCACGGCATCCTGCTGGCCGCAAGCGCCGATCGTGCCGCCAAGCGCAGCTTCGACGGCCGCCGGCCCGCCGAGGACGGATGCGCGTTCTTTGACGTGAGCGTCTGCCAGATGCGCGCCGCACGTACCGGATCGGGGCCACCAGACTCACCGGCCCGATCACCTTCCTCGCCCGTGCTGCAAGCCGAGGAGCTCACGATCCTGACGTCCTGGGCGGAGGCGATCGCCGAAGCGCAACCGTGCGGAACCAAGGGCATTGAGTCCGTGCAGGCCAGCGCGCCCGCAGGTTCCTCTTGGCGAGCGGAGCTCGGAGTCCAAGAACCTTCCCCGCGGCTGGAGCGGGCCATTAGCGTCATGATTCGCGCCGTCCAGGCGCCAGGCACCGAGGGCAGTAGCCAGCCGTGGGATGCCAGTTGGCGGGCGACGTGCAGCAGCCAGCCGGGCGAGCTCCCCGTCGACAGGCTCGCTCGCGCGGTGTTGCGATCGGCGCTCGAACAGCGCCGGGCCCGGCACGCCTAAGGCGGGGCGGAGCCGTAGCCGCCGAGCCGGTGTACTACCGCAGCAGCTTCCACCCGGCCGCCGACGCCCAGCTTGGCCAGGATGTTCGACACGTGCACGCTGACAGTCTTAGTGCTGATGAAGAGAGCCTGCCCGATCTCCGGGTTGGACCGGCCGCCCGCGAGCAGCGCTAGCACCTCGCGCTCGCGCTCCGTGAGCCCGAACGGCGCCAGCTCGTCCGGGGCTGACGGTTCGGCGGGCGCAGCGCCGCCGGGTGCAGCGCCTGTGATCGGCTCCAGGCTCAGACGGGCCCGGCGGGCCAGCGCGACGGCCTCCTCGGCGATGGGAGCGGCCCCGAGCCGATCGGCGAGCGCGTGCGCGTGCCTGACCGCCTGCTCCGCCTCCTGTCGGTGACCGTCCAGGGCGTGCGCCTGCGCCAATCGCAGCAGAGCGTAGGCGAGCGGGTACGGCTGCCCGGTCCCCTGCCAGGCGGCGACCGCCGCTGACCAGGCCTGCGTCTCGGCTGCCCCGCTCGCACGCGCGTGCTCGGCCTCGACGAGCGTTCGGTACCCTGGCTCGGCCTGAGCACGGGTCTCAAGATGCTCAGCGGCGGCAGCAAGCTCTTCGCAGTCCCGCGTGATAGTAGCCGGGACCGGCGCGCGCCGGTCACGGTATCGCGTCGCCGCATCAGCCGCCACGCGCATGCCGGTCCACAGCAACGGCCCTGCGTCGCGCTCGGACCAGAACAGCGGCTCGCCCGCTAGCCCGGTAGCGACCGCGTCCCGCGCCGCGACCAGGTCGCCCCGGCCCAGCGCGATGACCGCCTCGGCGTAGCACATGGGCTGGGTGAACCGGGGATCGTTCACGGCGCCGATAGCCTGGCGCGCGGCCGCCAGCTCGGTCGCGGCCTCGTCGTATTGGCCACGCAAGGCACAGAGCTGCGCCCGCACTTGATGCAGTACCGCGGCGAATACTCCTTCGGGCTGGGCGCTCAGCGCCCGTGCGATCATCTCGCCTGCCTCGGCCCACTCGCCCAGCCGCAGGAGCGGCTCGGCCTTGTTGCCGACCAGATAGGAGCCAAGCGTGCGCGACACGCCAGCGTGCTCCGCCAGCTCGAGGCCCTTTGTCGCGGCAGATACCGCCTCATGATGCCGGCCGAGCAACTCCAGAACGTCTGACAGGTTGACGTACCCGCGCAGCGCGGTCGCGAGAAAGCCAAGCTCTAAAGCCGAGGCCAGACCCGAGCGCAGCGCGCCGAGACCGTCCTCGGCGGCGCCCAGATAGGAGATGGCCAGGCCCAGGGTGATAGTCGCATCGGCCTCGACGTCTCTGGCCCCGGCCGCAGCCGCAGCCGCCATTGCCCGCCGGGCCACCTGTGCGCCCTCTTCCAGGTCCGAGCTGCGCGTCAGCGAGCTAGCGAGTGTGGCCAGCACGACCGCGTGGGCACGGGTCAGCCCTTCGTCGGGCAGCAGAGCCAGCGCCTCCCGCAGCGTCGTCACCGACTCGGCTGGCCAACCCGAGTCCCTAAGTGCCCGTGCGTAGCGCTCCAGCAGCAGCACCCGGCGAACGGGGTCGAAATCAGAAGGCAGCGTGGCCAGCGCGTCGGCGAGCAGAGATCTTGATCGGTCCAGCGCCCCGGACCCGTAGGCGGCTTCGGCCGCGAGCAGGCTCAGCTCGGCCTCGTCGAGGCCGGTGCGCTCCCGCGCGTCCGCCACACGTGGCCAGATTTCCTGGGCATGTTCAAACTGGCGCAGCGCCTCGGCCGGCGCGTAGGCCGTCATCGCGTGCCGCGCGGCATCGATCATCGCGGGCAGCGCTTGCGGCAGGTCGAGCGCCTCGTACCAGTGGTACGCCAGCGCGGACGGCACCGCGGCTACGGCCGGACCCGCGAGCCCCGGAGCGCGCGCCAGTGCGGCCCCGTACGCCGCGTGCAGCCGGACCCGTTCACCCGGCAGCATGTCGTCGTACACCGCGTCGCGGGTGAGCACGTGCCGGAAGGCGTAGCTCCGCCCCTCGGGGTCGACGACCAGCAGGTGCTTATCCACTGCCTCCCGCACGCCACCGAAGAACTCATCGTCCGCGAGGGCGGCTACCTCTGCCAGCAGCCGGTCGGGCACAGCCCGCCCGCAGCAGACGGACGCAATGCGCAGCAGTCCTTGCGCAACGCTACCGAGCGCGTCTACCCGGCTGAGAAGGACATCCTTCAGCAACGGGGACAGGCCGATGATGTCACCGCCGCGGCGCACCGCGCCGGCCAGTTCCTCGACCAGGTAAGCGTTGCCCTCCGACCGGCCGAAGATCACGTCGGCCACGTCCGGCGCCGGGGGAGCATCCAGGATCGCCGCCAGCTGAGCTGTGACTTCATCGCGCTCGAACCGCCGCAGTTCGATGTGCTGGAAAGAGCGCATACGCTCCCAGCCGGTGAGCAGCGGCCGCAGTTGATGACGCCGGTGGAGCTCGTCGGAGCGGTAGGTGGCGAGCACCATGACTGGCGCGTCGCGCAGCGACCTGACCAGGAAGGCCGTCAGCTCCAGAGTGGGCTGGTCGGCCCAGTGCAAGTCCTCGATCACGAACAGCACCGGCCGGGCAGCACTGAGCCGGTGCAACACCCCGAGGACCATCTCCAGCAGCCGGGCCTTGCGCACGTCGGCACCGACCAGTTCGCCCGCGCTCCCCTCCTCGGTAGGCCCTGCAGCTCCGGCCGGAGCAAGTTCGGGCAGCAGCGGCGCTAGGGCCGGCCCCGCCGGCCCTACGACCTGGGCCAGGGCCTCCGGCTGCAGGGTGCGAGTCACTGTCCGCAGCGCGTCCACCAGCGGGGCGAGCGGCTGGCCGTCCGCCC
>JASIBJ010000305.1 GCA_030045215.1 Streptosporangiaceae bacterium
GCCGGCACTGCGCGAACTCAGCCTCGTTGTCGGGCCAGGAGAGTCTTACGGGCTGGTCGGTGAGTCCGGCTCTGGCAAGAGCACCGCCGCGCTGGCGCTGACCCGCTACCTGCCGCCGGGCACGGACGTCACCGCGGCCGAGCTGTCCATCGCGAGCATCCCGATACTCGGGCTCGACCCGGCGGCGCTGCGGGCCTTCCGCGCGAGCACGCTCGCGGTCGTCTACCAGGAACCGGGGCTGGCGCTCAACCCCACCATGCCGGCCGGCAGCCAGATCGCCGAGGTCTACCGGCTGCACGGCGCCGACCGGGCGCTCGCCAAGGCCGCCACCCTGGCGGCGATCGAGCGGGTACGGCTGGCCCCGGCGGCAGTGATCGCCGAGCGCTATCCGCATGAGCTGTCCGGCGGCCAGCAGCAACGCATCGTGATCGCGATGGCGCTGGCCAGTGAGCCGCGGTTGCTCATCCTTGACGAGCCGACGACCGGCCTGGACAGCCAGGTCGAGACCGAGATCATGGCGCTAGTCGACGGACTGCGGGCCGAGCTCGGCTTCGCGAGCATCCTGATCAGCCACAACCTGCCGCTCGTGGCCGCGCACTGCGAGCGCATCGGCGTGCTGCAGCGCGGCGTCCTGGTCGAGGAGGGCGCGGCCGCCGACGTGCTGCTGGCCCCGCAGCATCCCTACACTCGTGCGCTGATTGCCGCGCTGCCCGACATCAGCGCGAAGCGCCGCGCCGTTCCGAGGACCGCGGCGATTGTCGCTGACCGCGCGCAACCGCCCGTGCTGGCCGGGACCGGGGTGACCGGAACCGGGGTGACCGGAACCGGTGCGGCTGGGACGCGAGCAGGCGAGGACCGGGCGGCCGACGGCCAGGGGGCCGGGGCTGAGGACGGCCCGCTGGTCACGGTGGCAAACCTCACTAAGCGGTACCACCGCAAGACGGCGCTGCGTGACGTCTCGTTCACGATCGGCCGGGGCGAGGTGCTTGGTCTCGTCGGCGAGTCGGGCAGCGGCAAGACCACCCTGGGACTCAGCGTGGCCGGGCTGACGCGCTACGACGGCAGGATCAGCTTTGCCGTCACGGACCGCCACCGGGGCCGTAAGGTGTTGCCGCGCGTGCAGGTCGTCTTCCAGGGCGCCGACGCCTCCCTGAACCCGCGCCGCACCGTCCGCCGGGTGCTGGCCCGGTCCATCGAGCTGCTCGGCGGCAGCCAGAGCGTCGAGAGCCTCGCGGCCCGGACCGGCCTCACCGAGGACTTGCTCGACAAGCTGCCGCATCAGCTCTCTGGCGGGCAGAAGCAGCGGGTCGCCATCGCCAGGGCCTTCGGCGGGCCCGTGCCGCTGGTGATCTGCGACGAGCCGACTTCAGCCCTCGACGTGTCGAGTCAGGCACGGCTGCTTGAGCTGCTCGCCGAGCTGCAGGCGCGCACCGGGGCCTCCTACCTGTTCATCTCGCATGACCTGGCCGTCGTGCGCCAGGTTTCTGACCGCGTCGGCGTCCTGTATGACGGTGAGCTGGTAGAGCTGAAGGATGCCGACCAGATCTTCGAGCGGCCCGAGCACCCGTACACCAGGGCCCTGGTCAGCTCGGCGCTCTCGCTGCGCCGGCCGGCCGGCCGGTGACGGCACGCGGCCGACAAGAGGAAAGGACCTTATGCCAATCGAGCTGCGTTCCTGGATCAATCCGCAGTCCTACGCCAACAGCTACTCGACAGCGCCGATCGCGCGCGAGGCAGCGTACTTCACGCCGGTGCCGGAACCGGTTACCGCTGACCCGGATTACATCAGCGCCGAGGCTCGCGAGTACGAGGCCGGGGGCTACGACGCCAGCATCATCCCGCAGAGCGCGACGTGGCCAGACGTCACGGTGACCGCCGCGTGGGCGCTGGCGCACACCGAGCGGCTTCGCGTCGTACTGGCGCATCGTCCGGGAACGCAGGCTCCGACCGCCGCCGCCCGGGCCATTGCGACCCTCGACCGCGTCTCGGCCGGCCGGGCGGGCGTTCATCTGATCCTCGGCAGCCGGGGCGGCTCGGACCTGCCGCGCGACGGGGATCTCGCCGACCGCGAGGCCCGGTACCGGCGCGCGGCCGAGTACCTGGAGATCTTTACCGGCGTGCTGACGAGAGACGAGCCGTTCGACTTCGACGGAGAGTTCTACCAGGTGCGCGGGGCGTTCTCCGGGGTGAAGCCGGTCCAGTCACCCCGCCCGGTGATCTCGGTGCCGGCGGAGTCGCCGGAGGCGGTCGAGCTTGCTGCCCGGTTCGCCGACGTGCTGGCCTTCCACGGCATCTCCCGCGCGAAGGCGGCCGAGAAGATCGCGCAGGGCCGGGCGGCCGCGAAGGCCGCGGGCCGCAGTCCCGGTTTCTGGATCAATCTCAACATGCTCGTCGGCGAGACCGATGAGGACGCCCGCCAGCATCTGCGAGACCTCGAGCAGTCGGTCCGGCGGCTGCAGGAGTTCCGGTCAGGCGGCTCGCGGCCGGCGGTCCGCTCCATCCGCGAGGACCGGTTCGCCGATCTCAGCCCGGCCGACGAGTCGTGGGAGGACGACGTCCTGTACCTGGGTCTGACCAGGCTCGCCCGCGCCACCCCGACGCTCGTCGGCTCGCCCTCCACGATCGCCGATGCGGTCCTCGCCTACCACGACCTGGGGGTCGGCGTCGTCACGCTCGGCAGCCACGTCACCAGCCAGCGGGATGCCGAGTTGCGCCGCCAGACGCTCCGCCTGATCAAGCAGGCCGTCGCCGCCCGCGACTGCGCCGCCAGGCCCGCAGCATGAGCCGGACACAGATCCGGCGACGAGCAGGGGAAACAGCATGAGCGCTCGCCCCGCGCACCTCACCGCGTTCCTGACCGGCGTGGGATACCACGAGTCTGCCTGGAGGCTGGCAGATCCGGCGGACCTCGTCGGCCCGGCCCGGTTCGGCGTGCTGGAGCGGGCGGCGCAGGCAGCCGAGCGGGGGCTGCTCGACGCGGTGTTCTTCGCCGACTCACCGGGGCTCGCGGTCTTCCGCGCGCGGTACTTCCCGCAGGTCGGCTTCGACCCGCTGGAACTGCTGGCGGCGCTGTCCCGCACCACCACCCGGATCGGATTGATTGCGACCGCGTCCACCACCTACAGCGCGCCGTACGATCTGGCGCGCCGGCTCGCCACCATCGACCACCTCTCCGGCGGCCGGGCCGGGTGGAACATCGTGACCACCAGGTACGCGGGCGCGGCCGGTAACTTCGGGCTCGCCGCCCACCCCGATCCGGCGGACCGCTACGCGCGGGCGGAGGAGTTCGTCGACGTGGCCACCCGGCTCTGGGACAGCTGGGATGCCGACGCCGTCGTGTGCGACCAGGAGAAGGGAATCTGGGCGGATACCGGCCTGATCAGGCCGGTCGACTTCCACGGCCGGTTCTTCGACGTCGCCGGGGCGCTGACGCTGCCCCGCTCCCCGCAGGGCCGGCCCGCGTTCGCGCAGGCCGGGTCGTCCGGGCCCGGTATCGAGCTCGCCGGCAAGAGCGCCGACCTGGTCTTCACCGCCCAGCCGGACATCCCCGCCGGGCGCCGCTTCCGCGAATCGGTCCGGGAGGCCGCCCGCCGCCACGGGCGGGATCCGGACGACGTGCTCGTGCTGCCCGGCGTCGCGTTCGTGCTCGGCGGCACGGAAGCCGAGGCGCGCGCGCGGCGGGCCGACCTGGAAGACAACGTCGACCCCGAGTTCCGCTGGCGCAACCTGGCGCACAACGCCGGGCTCGACGCCGCCCTCATCGACCCGGACGCCCCGTTGTCGGAGGACGCGCTGGCCGCGGCCAGCCGCACCAGCCGGACCGACGAGGTCGCGCGACGCACGCGGGAGACCGGCAAGACCTTCCGGCAAATCGCCGACGAGCTGACCGGGCTGCCCGGCGGCCTGGAATTCACCGGAACGCCGGAGCAGCTCGCCGATCTCATCGGGACCTGGCTGGCACAGGGCGCAAGTGACGGCTTCACGCTGCAGCCGACGACGCTGCCCGGCGCGCTGGAACAGTTCACCGATCACGTGGTCCCGATCCTGCAGGCCAGGGGCCTGCACCGGACCGAGTACAGCGCCACCACGCTGCGCGGCCACCTGCGGGACGACCGGTGACCGGGCTGCGTGTCGCGATCCACTCGGATCTGCGCGAGCACGGCGACCAGGCGAACGTCTACCGCGAGACGCTCGACTTGTTCACCCGCGCCGAGGAGCTCGGCTTCGACAGCGCCTGGGTGCGCTCCTACCACTTCCGCCGGACGAGCAGCACTCCCGGCTTCAGCTTTCCCGGCGGGCTGCCGTCGCCGTTCACCTTTCTCGGCGCCCTTGCCGGGCGCACCACGCGGATCCGGCTGGGGACCTCCGTGGTACCGCTGCCGCTGGAGAACGTCGTCCGGGTCGCGGAGGACGCTGCCGTGCTCGACGCGATCAGCGGCGGCCGCCTGGAACTCGGAGTCTCGAACGGCGGGCAGCCACCGATCGCGGCCGCCCTCGGAGTCGCGCTCGACCCCGACCGGGATCGGAAGAAGGCCGCCTACCTGCAGACCCTCGGCCACCTTTGCAGCATCCTCCAGGGCGACCCGATCAACGGAACCGAGCACGTACTGAACCCGCCGGCCCCCGGGCTGACCGCGCGCATCTGGGAATCCGCGCTCACCGAGCAGACCGGCCGGGACGCGTCCAGGCGCCGCAACGGCGTGCTCATCGGCACCACGCAGACCGTGCCGGCCGAGATTACGGCCTCGGCGTACCACGAGTGCCTCGGGCCCGGCCTCGTTCCCCGCATCGGCCTGGTCGTCCATGTCCATCCCGCCGCGGACCGCCGCACCGGCCTCGGCGAGCTCGCCGACGACGTGGAGACCGTGTACGCCTGGGGTAAGGGCTGGCTGCCGCCGGCTGTCACGCTGGCGGAGAAGGCGGCGGCCATCAACGTGCACTACGGCACGCCCGCCCAGATCGCCGAGTCGATCAGCGCTTTCCCCGCGTTCCCGCTGACGACCGAACTCCAGTTCTCGGTGGGCTACGGGACCCGGCATCCCGGCCAGCGCCTCGAGGCGGTCGAGGCCATCGCCGGGGAGATCGCGCCGCTGCTCGGCTGGAAGCCAGAAGGGACGTCATGACCACGCGCGAGAACGACCAGCCGCTGACCCTGGGCGCGTACGCGATCCTCAACGAGGCACGCGACCAGGCCCGCAACTACCACGAGGCGCTTCACCTGTTCGCCCACGCGGAGCGGCTGGGAATGGAAGGCCTCTGGGTGCGCCAGTTTCACCTGCGCCGTCCTGGCCCCGGCGCGCAGCCAGCCGCCGGCGGGCTGCCGTCGCCGTTTGTCTTCCTCGCCTGGCTGGCCGCGCGAACCAGCCGGCTGCGGCTGGGCACGGCCGCGGTCACGCTGCCGCTGGAGAGCCCGCTGCGGGTTGCGGAGGACGCCGCCGTTCTCGACGCGCTCAGTGGCGGGCGAGTCGAACTCGGTCTCGCTAACGGCGGCGGGAAGCCGGGCCTGGCGGAGCTATTCCGCGGCAGCGCCGACGGCGGCGACCCCGACAGCCGACGGCGGTCCTACCAGGCTGCACTGGACAGGCTGGCCGACGCACTTGCCGGCGCCCCGCTGGATGAGTCAGGCGCGCGGCTCAACCCGCCCAGCCCCGGCCTGGCCGACCGGATCTGGGAGGCGACACTCACCGAGCAGAGCGGATACGACACCGGCGCCCGCGGGCACGGGGTGCTGATAGGGACCACTCAGACGGTGCCGGCCGAGGTCACCGCGCGGGCCTACTACCGCGGGCTTGAGCACTACGCCGCGCGGCCCGCACCCCGGGCACCGCGCGTCGGCGTCGCGACGCTCATCTACCCGGCCAGAGACAGGCAGACCGCGCTGCGCGAAGCCCAGTCAGGGATCGAGCAGAAATATGAGTGGGGCCGCGCGTTCCTGCCGCCCGCCACCACCGTCGCCGAGAAGGCCGCGTCCATCGGCCTGCACTACGGGACGGCCGAGCAGATCACCGAATCCATTGCCGGCCAGCCCTGGTTCCCGTACGCGACCCAGCTCATGGTGCAAACCGAGCTGTTCTACGCGAGCTACGCGGGCCGTGCCGAGGCGCTCGAACTGTTCACCCGCGAGGTCGCCCCCGCCTTGGGCTGGGCCGGGGCGACGCAGGCAGCGCTATCCGGCTAATGGTGTCCCGGCCAGCGGGCCGGTGCTGCGGGCGGCGGGATCGGGCGAGGCGGCGCTCGTCAGCGCCGCCAGCAGCCGCGGGCTTTCCGGCGAGGCCTCGTCCGGCGGTCCGAGAGTCCGCTGCAGAAGCCCGTTGACGATCTCGTAATAGCCGATTGCCTGCAGCGGCGGCGAGTAGATGTGCACCGAGACCGCGCCGGCGTCGTGGTTCATCCGGTGAATTCCGGTGGCCGGGACCCAGAACGAGTCGCCCGGCGCGTAGCGGCGCACGCTGCGATTCCCCCCGATCGGGAGCCCTTCGTTGGTGACGCATCCCCCGATCACGTATATGCCGGCCGCCGACCCGTCGTGGTCGTGATACCCGGTGTCGCGCTCCTCCAGTTCAACGCTGAGCCAGGCCACGCAGTCCTCGTCCTGCCAGAGCACGACCGACTTGCTTGACCCGTTCCTCGGCAGCGTGTCCACGTTCACCAGGGCTGCGGCCTGCCTGGCCAGGGCTGCGCATTCTTCTGGCGACAGGGCGGCCACTAGCGGCCGGCCGAGTTCTCGGCGAGCTCAGCTACGTACGGCTTGCCCTCGCGCCACGCGCTGACCTGCGCGGGCCGTCCGAAAACCTTGAGGTAGTTCTCGACACCGTCCTTGACCAGATCCCACTGCGTAACCGGCTCATAGTCGGTCTCCTCCCCCGGCTCGACGAACGGGGCCAGCGGCTCGAGCACCTGCTCCAGGCCCGGGTAGTAGAAGACGGCCACCGACCGCCGCCTGGCCGAGCCGCCGGCTACGACCCGGTGCCTGGCCGGGCGCAGCAGTCCGTTGGTCCAGCGGGTGAGCAGCGAGCCGGAGAAGACCTGCAGGGCACCGGGCGTGATCGGCACCGGCAGCCAGTCCCCGTCGGGAAGCTGGATCTGCAGTCCCTCGTAGTCGCCTGCCTGGGCGAGGATGGTCACGGCGGAACCGTCGGCGTGCTCGAGCAGCAGCAGCTTGTCCTCGTCGTTGCCCGTGTCCGGATAGGTCCAGGTCGGGTAGTTGTTCACCGTGAAGGTCAGGTACGGCAGCGGACTGACCGGGAACGTGTCGGCCGGCAGCCCCTGCGCACTGGCATACAGGCCGAGCACGCGCTCGGCAACCGATCGTGCCGCCGCGATATAGCGGAACGTCAGGTCCCGCAGGTCCGGGTCGTCCGCCGGCCACACGTTCTCGTGCGCGTAGAGGCCGAGGTACTCCTCGGGCAGGCCCGCCGCCCTGGCGTCCTCGGTGTTGTCGAACTGGCCGGCGTTAAAGCGCTCCAGCTCCAGCCGGCCGAAGTCATCGGGCCACTGCCGCCATCCCCGGTACGGGTGCCCGGTCGGGCTGGTGAGCTCGGCCTTGCGGTCCCTCGGCAGGTCAAGCAGCCGCGCGATGTGCTGGTTGAATCCGTCGATCAGGCTCTCGGGAACGCCGTGATTGATGACCTGAATGATGCCGACGGTCTCGGT
>JASIBJ010000029.1 GCA_030045215.1 Streptosporangiaceae bacterium
GCTTGTGCCTGCTGACGGCGCAGCTATCGGCATCAGCCCTGATCAGCCCCAGCAGACGACGTTCCCGGTCGGCCCAGGCCGGGGCAGGCCCGCCCGGCAGCTCTCCGGCATCGGGCCTGGAGGCCGCGCGCACCCGGCCAGCGAACCCGGCAGTCGCCCGTAACTCACCTCATGGCGCGGCTGCGTCCCCCTGGGCATCGCCTGACGCACTGGCGCAGGTGCTGCCTCAGGCGGATCAAGGTCCAGGCCGGCACCCTCGCCAGTAAGCATGATCGTGTTGCGCTGCGTGCTGGCCCTCGGCACAGCCCGTTGACACTCGCCGAGCCAGCCACCTAGATTTGCCAATGTTCGAAGACGTAACTGCTGTTCGTGCAGCGCACAAGCCGGTTTTGCTCCGGGCCGTGCCCGGAGTCTCGCGGACGGCCGCCCTCAAGTCAAAGGAGCGCTCGGTGACCCTTCTGGACAGCGCGATCTGGCGCGGCAAGGTCTACTCCGGCGGCTGGAGGGAGGCAAGCGGCGGGCAGGCTCCGGTCATCGAGCCGGCCACCGGCGCCGAACTAGGCCAGGTCGGCATCGCCTTGCCGGCCGACATCTCGGCGGCCGCCGCGGCCGCGGCTGCCGCCCAGCCCGCCTGGGCCGCGCTGCCGTACACGCAGCGGGCGGCGATCCTGCGCAAGGCCGGCGACATCTGGCTCACGAACGCGGCCGAGATCGAGGACTGGAGCGTCCGGGAGGGCGGCAAGATCCCGCCCGCGGCGCAATTCGAGACCCACGTCGCAACCGAGGAGGTCTTCGAGGCTGCGACCCTGCCGTCGCGGCCCTACGGCGACCTGCTGCCCAGCGAGCAACCCCACCTGAGTTTCGCCGAGCGAGTTCCCGTCGGCGTCGTCGGCGTCATATCGCCGTTCAATTTCCCGCAGATCCTCGCGATCCGCTCCGTAGCGCCCGCCCTGGCCCTGGGCAACGCGGTCGTGCTGAAGCCGGACCCGAGGACCGCCGTCTGCGGCGGCGTCGTGCTAGCCAGGATCTTCGAGGAAGCCGGCCTGCCTGAGGGGTTGCTGCATGTGCTGCCGGGCGGGCCCGAGGCGGGCGAGGCGGTGGTCACTGACCGGAACATCGGCGTGGTCTCCTTTACCGGGTCGACGGCCGCCGGCCGGAAGGTCGGGGCGCTGGCAGGTCAGCACCTCAAGCGCGTGCACCTCGAGCTTGGCGGCAACTCCGCGCTCATCGTGCTCGACGATGCCGATCTCGACCTGGCCGCCTCGGCCGGTGCCTGGGGCTCTTTCCTGCACCAGGGACAGATCTGCATGACCACCGGCAGGCACCTCGTCCAGGAGTCGGTCTACGACGACTACGTCGCCAGGCTCGCCGACAAGGCTAGCCACCTGCCGGTCGGGGACCCGGCCTCCGGCCAGGTCGCGCTCGGCCCCATCATCGATGAGCGGCAGCGCGACAAGGTGCACGCGCTGGTGACGGGCAGCGTCGACGCCGGCGCCCGGCTGGCCGCGGGCGGGACGTACGAGGGCCTGTTCTACCTGCCGACCGTGCTGGCCGAGGTGGCCCCGGCCATGCCGGCCTACGCCAGCGAGGTGTTCGGTCCAGTCGCCCCGGTGGTGCGGTTCGCGACCGCGGACGAGGCGGCCAAGCTCGCGGCCGACTCCGAGTACGGGCTGTCGCTCGGCATCCTGACGAGCAACGTGATGCGCGGTCTCGAACTCGCCAGGAAGATCCCCACCGGCATCGTGCACATCAACGACCAGACGGTCGATGACTCGCCGAACACGCCGTTCGGCGGGATCCGCGCGTCCGGTACCGGCGCGCGGTTCGGCGGTACCGCTAACCTGGACGCCTTCACCGACACGCGCTGGGTGACGCTCAGGGGCGACATCGCGCCCTACCCGTTCTGACCGGGCGCGGCACCGGACACACTGCATCCGCAGGACATATGCGTACTCAGGTAGGCATCGTCGGGGCCGGCCCGGCCGGGCTGCTGCTCTCTCATCTGCTGGCCCGGCGCGGCATCGAGTCGGTGCTGATCGAGATCCGCAGCCGTGCGTACTGCGAAGCACGTCAGCGGGCCGGGGTGCTGGAGGACGGCAGCGTCCGGCTGCTGCGCGCGGCTGGCCTGGCCGGCCGCCTGGACCGGCAGGGCATCGAGCACGGCGGCATCTACCTGCAGTTTGCCGGCGAGCGACGGCACATCAATTTCCGTGAGCTCACCGGCGGGCGCACCGTCACCGTGTACGCGCAAACCGAGGTGGTCAAGGACATCATCGCCCGGCGCCTGGCCGACGCGGGCCCCGAGGCGATCGAGTTCGAGGTGTCGGGCACCGTGGTCGCCGACCTGGACACCGACCTACCGAAGCTGCGGTACACCACCAGGGACGGTACCCGGCGCGAGGTGATCTGCGACGCCATCGCCGGCTGCGACGGCTTCCACGGCATCTGCCGGCCGGCCATCCCGCCGGCCGTCCAGACCGTCACCGAGCGGGACTACCCGTACGCCTGGCTCGGCATCCTCGCCGACGTCCCGCCGTCCACCGACGAACTCATCTACGCCCATCATCCGCGCGGCTTCGCTCTGCACAGCCTGCGCGGGCCCACCATCAGCCGGCTCTACCTGCAGGTCAACCCGGATGAGGACATCGAGGACTGGCCCGACCAGCGCATCTGGGACGAGCTGTCCGAGCGGTTCGCGCTACCCGGCTGGGAGCTCAAGCAGGGCCCCGTGCTGGACAAGAGCATCACGCCCATGCGCAGCTTCGTCGCTGCCCCGATGCGCTATGGCCGGCTGTTCCTGGCCGGCGATGCGGCCCACATTGTGCCGCCGACCGGGGCCAAAGGACTCAACCTGGCGCTCGCGGACATCGCCTACCTGGCGCCGGCCCTGGCCGACCTGGCTCTCGGCCAGCCAGACCTGGCCGACCAGTACTCGGACACGTGCCTGCGCCGGGTCTGGCGGTCCACTCACTTCTCGTGGTGGATGACCACCATGCTGCACCGCACTCCGGGCGCCGACGCCATGGAGAGCCAACTGCAGCTCTCGCAACTGCGGTACGTGGCGACCTCGCGGGCAGCCGCCACGAGCCTGGCCGAGAACTACACCGGCTACCCTCCCCTACCCGCCAGCATCCTGACGCTCTGAGAAGAGGACGGTTCCGCCATGCGCACCACACCGCCGTTCCGCGCCGATCACGTCGGCAGCCTGCTCCGCCCGGCCGCGCTGCTAGCGGCGCGCAAGGATTACGCGGCCGGCCGGATCGAGGCGGCCGCGCTGCGAGCCGCCGAGGACGATGCGATCAAGGATGCCGTGCAGCTGCAGCACGACGCCGGCCTCCAGTCAGCCACCGACGGCGAGTTCCGCCGGGCGTCCTGGCACATGGACTTCATTTACCAGCTCGGCGGCGTCGCCAAGGCACCAGGCAATCTCGCGGTGCGGTTCCACAACCCGTCGGGCGACATCGAGTTCACGCCTGCCGCCATGCACATCGCCAGCAAGATCAAGCTGGACAAGACGATCTTCGCCGATGACTTCGGCTACCTGCAGTCCGTGGTGAGGGAGGCGACGCCGAAGCTCACCATCCCCTCGCCGAACATGGTGCACTACCGCGGCGGGCCGGCCGCCATCGACCACGACGTCTACCCCGACATGGAGGAGTTCTGGTCGGACCTGTCGGCCGCCTACAACGACGAGGTGCAGCGGATGGCCGCGCTCGGCTGCACCTATCTCCAGCTCGATGACACCAGCCTGGCTTACCTCAACGACCCTGCTCAGCGGGCGGAGATCGCGGGCCGCGGCGAGGACGCCGATCACCTGCACCTGCGCTACATCCGCCAGGTGAACGACGCAATCGCCGGCCGGCCGGACACCATGCGCGTCACCACGCACATGTGCCGCGGCAACTTCCGCTCGTCCTGGGTGGCCGCCGGCGGTTACGACTTCGTCGCCGAGGCGCTCTTCAGCGAGCTGGCGGTGGACGGCTTTTTCCTCGAGTACGACGACGAGCGCTCCGGCGGCTTCGAGCCGCTGCGGTTCGTCCCCAAGGGCAAGATGGTGGTGCTCGGCCTGGTGACGACCAAGCGGGGCGCGCTGGAGGAGCGGGACACCCTGAGGCGCCGGATCGACGAGGCCGCCAGGTTCGTCCCGCTCGACCAGATCTGCCTGTCGCCGCAGTGCGGGTTCTCCTCGACCGTCGAGGGCAACGAGCTCACCCAAGACGAGCAGCAGGCGAAGTTGCGACTGATCGTGCAAACCGCGCACGACGTCTGGGGCGAAGGTTAACGACGGAGGGAACGGGATCGTCCGTTGCTTTCCCCGATCCGCAGCCAGTACCCGACCGGGAACAGTCGCAGGTGCAGGTGCTCGTCGGCCAGGCCCCACAGGCCGCGGCGCGCGAAGAGGGCCACGAGGATCGCGACCAGGCCGAGGATGATCAGGTACCACGCGTTGTACGAGGCCAGTGTCTGCTGCAGCACCATGTAGACGGCGGTGCCGATGATGGGCCCCTCGACCGTCCCGAGCCCGCCGATGATGGTCGCGAACGCCATCTCCGCGGTCCACTGCACGCTGAACACTGCGCTCGGCTGCACCTGGAGCTGGCTGATCGCGAGCACCCCGCCAGCCGCTCCGCAGCCGATGCCGGCCACGAGGAACACCAGCAGCCGGGCCAGGCCCACCCGAGCCCCCGAGCTGCGCGCGGCGACCTCATCGTCCCTGACCGCGGTGAGCACCAGGCCGAGCCGGCTGCGCAGCAGCACGTAGACGGCGAGCATGGCCGCCGCGGTGACAGCAAGTCCGATCCAGTAGGTGTCGGCGGTGAGCAGGTTCGGACTCAGCCCGGCGAAGCCGGGCAACGGCAGGCCGGTGCCGCCGCCGAGCGAGGAAAACCGCTCGATGAGCAGCATGAGCGCGGCCGCGAGCACCCACGTTGCGATCGCGAAGTAACCGCTGCGCAGCCGCGACACAAGCCACCACAGCGGGAGCGCGGCCACCCCGCAGCCGATCGCGGCGACCGGCAGGGCCGCGAACGGAGACAAGCCGTGCAGGGCCAGGATCAGCACGAAGTACGCACCGAGGCCGACGAACCCCTGCTGCCCGACCGACACCAGGCCCGCGTATCCGGCCATCAGGTTCCACATGCTGGCCAGCGTGAGCACGATGAACGCCTGCACCAGGATCGCGGTGGTACCCGAATACACGATGTACGGGAACAGCGCGAGCACCACGACGACGACCAGTGCGCAGACGCCGGTCCAGGCCACGTTCTGCCGCGAGCGCGTGACCCGGAAGTCCGCCGCGATCGGAGCGCTAGTGTCGGTGGCGACGCTCACGACTGGGCCCTCCGATAGGTAAGGCCTTGCGGCCGGAGCACGAGGACGACCAGGAACACCAGGTAGCCGGCGAGAAGTTCGTCGGAGATGTTGATCTGGGCGCCGACCTGCTGGGCCACGCCGAGCACGATGCCGCCGAGCAGCGTGCCCCAGAGTGAGCCCAGCCCGCCGATTACGACGGCGACGAATGCGAAGAGCAGGATCGTGTCTGTGCCCGTGGTCGGATCGAGGTCGGAGTACATCCCGTACGCGATGCCGCCGAGCGCTACCGTCCCGAGCGCCAGCGCAGCCGCGATGCCGAACACGTGCCGGTAGTCGGCCCCGGACAGCTGCGCGGCCTCTTGGTCGTCGGCGACGGCTCGGATCAGCCGGCCGTACCTGGATGCCGACAGGAAATACTGCAGCCCGAGGAGCACCGCGACCGCGACCGCGAAGATGACGACGAGCAGCCAGGCGATCTGAATCTGCGGCCCGAGACTGAAGGATGAGGTCACCAGGCTCATCCCCGCCCCGATCCCGCGCGTGTTCGCCGAGAAGAACTGGAGCAGGCCGTTCTCGATCACCATGGACAGGCCCAGGGTGACGATGAGCGTGGTGAGGACGCCGCGGTTGAGCGCGCTCTGGATGACCGTGCGCTGCAGCCCGTAGCCGAGCACCGCCATCACCGGCACCACGACGACAACGGACCACAGCACGGGCATGTGGGTGGCGGCGATGATGCCGATCGCCACGTACCCCGCGATCACGGCCAGGTCGCCGTGCGCGAGATTCACGACCTTCATCACCCCGAACATCAGCGAAAGCCCGCAGGCGAACAGGGCGTACAGGCCGCCGGTCAGCACGCCCTGGATGACGGCGTTCACCCAGGCCATTACGACTCGCTCCCCTCGCCACGCTGGCCGGGCACGACGACCGTGCTGGCCAGGCCGAAGTAGGCCGCCTCGACCTCCTCGGCCGTGACGTCGGCTGGCCTTCCTTCCAAGGTCGTCCTGCCTTCCAGCAGACAGTGAATGTGCGTGGCCACGCGCAGCGCCTGGCTGACGTCCTGCTCGACGAGCAAGACAGTGAGGCCCGTCGCCAGGATCTGCGGCAGCATGCTGTAGATGCGCTGCACGACGACAGGTGCCAGGCCGAGAGACAACTCATCGAGGAGCAGGACCCGCGGGTTGGCGACCAGGGCCCGCCCGAGCGCCACCGTCTGCTGCTCGCCGCCCGACAGCTGCCGCGCACGCTGGTTGCGTCGCTCCTGCATCCAGTCAAACGTCTCGTACACGCGTCCGATCGTCCACGGACCCGGCCGAGCGTAGGTGGCGCCCACCTTCAGGTTTTCCTCGACGGTCAGCGACCCGAACAGCCGCCTGCCCTCCGGCACCATCACGATCCCCTGCCGGGCCCGGCGCTCGGGCCGCAGCCCGGTCACGTCCTCGCCGTCGAACAGCACCGAGCCCGTCACCGGGTGGTGCAGCCCGGCGATCGTGCGCAGCAGCGTCGACTTGCCCGCGCCATTTGCGCCGATGATCGCGTAGACCTCGCCGGGGTAGACCCGCAGCGACAGCGCGTCCAAGGCTCGCAGCTGCCCGTGGTAGACCGACAGGTCGCGAACCTCCAGGATCGGCGTCCCGCTCTCCGCCGCGCTGCCCGCCCCCTGGCGGGGCGCCTCACGGTAGCGCCCTCCCTCGTCGCTCGTCCCTCGCTCCGGAGGCCTGGCACCGGCGCGCCCCGCCCGCTCGCTCACTGTGACTCCAGCTCGCTGTCGGCCCTGGAGGTCTCGAGCGTTCCGCCCGCCAGCGCGGTGGTGACATCGGTGCCGAGGAAGACCTCACGGACCGCGGGGTCGGCCAGCACCGTGGCCGGCTCGCCGTCGCCCACGAACGTCCCGCCGGCCAGGCAGATCAGCCGGCTGACTACCGGCGTGAGCGCCCGCACGACATGCTCGATCCAGACCACCGCGATCCCGTCCGCGTTGACGCCGCGGACGATCTCCACGAGCTGGGCCACCTCGGGATCGGTCAGGCCGCCGGCCACCTCGTCCAGCAGCAGCAGCGTCGGCTGTGTCGCCAGCGCGCGGGCCAGCTCGAGCCGTTTGCGTTGCAGCAGGCCGAGGCGTTCGGCAGGCGCGTTCGCCTCACCGGACATGCCCGCCCGCTCGAGCGCCGCGACCGCGGCGGCGTAGCTGGCCCGGCGCCGCAGTCCACCGCCTTGCTGGGCGGCCACCAGCAGGTTCTCAAAGACGGTCATGTCGGCGAACGGCCGCGGGACCTGATACGTGCGGCCGATGCCCAGCCGGCACCGGTCGGCCGAGTCCAGCCTGGTGATAGTGCGCCCGGCGAAGTGGACCTCACCGGCGTCGGGGGCAAGGTCGCCGGAGATGAGGCCGAACAGGCTGGTCTTGCCAGCGCCGTTCGGCCCCACGATCCCGACCACGTCGCCGGGCCCGACGGCGAACGACAGGTCCTCCGCTATGACGACGCGGCCGAACCGCTTCGTCACGTGCTCGAGTTCAAGCAGGCCTGTCATCCGGTCACGTGTTGGTCGGCAGCAGGTCGGCCGTGATCTTCGCCGCAGGCAGGAGCGTGTTGTCGACGACCTTCATCTCCAGCGCGTACGTGACCCCCTTCTGCCATTGCACGCCAGCCGGAGGCGTGATCGCGACCCCCGGCGCCGGGCCGAAGGGCTTGATCCAGCCACTGCCACCGGTCACGAAGTCAAGCGGCCCGGCGAGCGCGTTGATGTTCACGTTGTGGATCGCCGCGGCCACCTCGTCGTGGTCGTGGGGGTCGCTCACCGTCTTGAACGCCGCGTAGGCGATTTCGAAGAGGCTGTAGTTGCTGATGTTGGCGTTCCACTGCCCGAGGCCAGATGCCTCGTAGTCGTTGGCCACCTGCTGGCAGCTTTCCCCGGTCAGCGTCGACGTCCACGGCAGCGTCGGCACCCACCAGGTGTCGGTCGCGACGTTGTAGACCTCCGAGCCCATCGCGTACGCGTCGGTCGGGAACAGCAGCACCTTGGCCACGGTCGCCAGCTTCGGCCGGAAACCCTGCTGGAGCGACTGGTGCCACATGGTGGCGAAGTCGGGCGGCAGCGGCACGTTGGTGAAGAAGTCGGCGTTGTCCGCTTTGAACTGGGAGATCATCGAGGTGTAGTTCGTCGTGCCGTCCGGATAGGCCGACGACATGTCGAACTTGTAGCCCGCGGCCGAGACGAGCGGCGGGAACACCCCGCGGAACGCATTGCCGTCTGAGTCGTTGGGGAACGCGGCCGCGACCACCTTGTCGGTGTGCAGCTGGGCGTGGATCCGGTTCCACATCGGGATGAAGCACTCGGCCAGGTGCTCGGCGCCGAGGAAGTACAGGATTACGTACTTGGCCTTCTCCGTGGCCTTGGTCGGGTTGCCGTTCGGGAACAGGTTCAGGTACCAGGACTCCCACGGGCAGTTCGCGCAGACCAGCGGCGTGCCCAGCGACTCGGCCTGGCTGGCGACCGCATTGACGGTCTCGGGCGTGGACGTGGCGAACAGCATGTCCACGTTGTCGCTCAGGATCGCGGTCCTGGCCAGGTCCCCGGCCCTGGTGACGCTGGACTGGGAGTCATAGGACTTGATCGTGACGGGGTAGGTCTTGCCGCCGATCTTGAACCCGTTCTTGT
>JASIBJ010000306.1 GCA_030045215.1 Streptosporangiaceae bacterium
TGCCGGCCTGCAGGCCCTCCGCGCCCGCCGCGGCGACAGGGTTAGCGCCGCTCGCGGCCATAGCGAGGCTGGCCGCCTGGGCGGGGTTGCGCCGCGCCCAGCGACCGACCCGGTAAGCGGCAAACGGCGGCACAGCCAGCGTCGCCGCGCTCACCGTTCTGTCCCTGGCCGTCGCGCCCGCCCGCTGCAGGTCCGCCGCGGCCTGGTCGTGCGACCCGATCACGCCATAGCCGACGGCCGCGAACAGGTGCTGGAACGGCTTGCGGTAGATGAACGCGGCCACCGTCACCAGCGCGATCATCAGTATCTTGAGCGCCCACGGCAGCACGGCGTCACTGGCGCCCATGATCAGCGCATAGCAGTACAGCAGCACGCTCAGCACGACGGCGACCGCCGCCTGCTTGAGCAAGACCCCGACGAGCATCTCGAGCCAGCGCACGGCAACGACCCGGCCAAAGCCCGGATGGGTGCCGATCAGCAGGAAGAACGGCCCCGCGATGAGCAGCAGCAGGAACCCGAGCTTCAGCAGGATGAGCGTCACCGAGATCAGGAGCACCAGCACGCCTGCCACGACGGCGGCGAACAGGGCAGCGAACGCGATCTCCAGCCTGGTGGTCCACTCCTTGCCCTGGAACAGCGGGTAGACCGCGGGATCGTTGGTCTGCAGGCTGCTCGCGATGCCCGCGTAGGCAGCTTGCTTGGCGGAGATCAGCGCCTGCGTGGGCCTCTCGTTCACCGCGATCGCCTGCGCCCACAGCAGCGCCCGGCCGTAGGTATTCACGGCGGTCGGCTTGCCGCCGGGCGCCGCGTAATCCGAGGTGCCGAATTCCCCGTCCAGCCACGGCTCGCACACCAGGACGGTCCACAATTCGTCCGCGTTCTGCGCGACAACAGTTCCGCCCGAGGTGTAGTTGTACGTCGACGGCTGGGCCTGGGGATCGCCACTCTGGAGCGGAACGCAGCTCGCCCGGCCGGGACTTGGCAGCTTGGCGAAGGCCGCGTCGAGCGCCTGTGACATGCCGTCTGACACGCCCTTGCCCAGCCCGGTGACGTCGGCGGGCTTGCCGATGAGCAGGATGGCGGCGGCGCAGGCCACCACCATCCAGATCGTGCCCTCGATCGTCCTGGTGCCCCGCTTGCGGATCAGGCCCTGCCAGGCCAGCCAGATCGCGCCGATCACGACGACGATTGCCAGGTACGGGAAGTAAACCGCATTGCCGAGGCTCGTGATGAGCCTGTCGGTCACCCTTTGCAGCCAGCCGATTATTCCCTCCCCCGCCGCTGCCTGGTACACCGTGATCGTGACCCGGTCGATCGACTTCGCCGCGTCGAAGACCATGCCCGCCACGTCGTTGCCGATGAGCGAGGTCATGTCCGAGCACTGGAGGTTGGTGGCTGCCCAGTAGTCGCCAGCGACTCCGTACTGGCTGTAGAGCGTGTCCGGCTGCGTTCCGGTGTCCGGCGGCGCGACCATCGCGTCGATACCGCCGTTGGCCGGCTCGGGATCGGGCAGCGACGGCTCGCAGATGTTGTTCAGATCGCCGATGAGCCCGGAGCTGCCGAGTGAGCAGAAGCCGAGGAGTCCGCCGATGTCGCCGATGCCGGGCACCGAGCACAAACCGCTCGACGTCGTGGCGACGGTCGGCAATGTTGCCGCGTCCAGGGTCACGTGGCTGGCAGGTGCCGCCGCGGCAGCCGTCTGCCCGCTGCCCGTCCCAGCCTGGTGGCCCGCTCCCGGCACAGCCAGGAGCGTCGCGAGCAAGACCAGCACAAAGGCGGTCTTTCGCGGAAGGCGGGATCTGCGCATCGGGGGGACTCCTGAGGGTGTGGTCGCTGCGTAACTGGCCGCGGTCAGCCAGCCCCCGGCTGGGCCGGCTCGTCGCGAACGGCAGCCACCGGCGCCTCGTCCGAGCGAGCCCGCGTTGGATTAGTGTCGAGGCAATGACGGAGGTCATCGGAGATCAGGTCCACGGCGATCCGCCCGGCCCGGCCATCAAGATCGCGGAAGATGCACTCCCCGTTGCCAAGTCCGCGCAGCGCCGCCTTGTGCTCCTCTGACTGCTCCAGCCCGAGCAGGGCGAGCACGTTGGCGACCTCGGTACGCTCGGAGGACCGGAACGCGAAGACGCTGGAGATGCAGTTGGTGACTTGCTCGTTGAGCAGGTCGCCCGCGTTCTGCGACACCATCATCAGCGCGGTATTGCGCGACCGGCCCATCCGGGAGACTTCCGGGATCAGCTTCGCGCCCTGCGGTGTGGAGGTGATCGCCCACGCCTCATCCAGGAAGATGGCCTTGGGCCGCCGCCGGTCCATGCCGTTCAGCAGCCTGCGCGCGAACTGCGAGACCAGGTACAGCAGCGCGACCGAGAGCCGCTGTTCGTAGGAGTAGTCGTCCCGCCTGACCGCGATGTCCGGCAGCGTGAGGCCGGCCAGGGTGAATACCGTCGTCCAGCCGGCGGCGTCAATCCGCTGCCCGCCCGACGGCGCGAAGCAGAGCCTGGCCAGCCGCATCTCGGACATCGAGCGCAGCACCGCGCCGAGGTTGACCGACGCCGGGTCCTTCGACTGCTCCAGGTGCAGGACGACCTTTCCGAGGCTGGGCTGCTCGCCCGCGGCGACCGCGGCGACGGCCTGGATCATGGCGCTCTCCCGCTCCTCGCTCATCCGCGGCAGCAGCAGCCGGAGCGTCTCGGTCGCCATCGTCCGCCGCTCGGCCAGGTCGTCGCCGAACGAGAACGGGTCGAGCAGGCCAGGCGCGGCGCTCCCGAGGGGCACGACCCTGGCCTGGCGACCGCGCTCAGACAGCCAGCC
>JASIBJ010000307.1 GCA_030045215.1 Streptosporangiaceae bacterium
CGATCACTGAGAGCACGTCCAGCGGATACTGGGGCGCCGCCCGGTCGAGCAGCTCGATCGCGGCCAGGGCCAGCGGGGATAGCGGCTGGTTCAGCGCGAAGTCGGCCTGCAGGTCAACGGTCAACCGCACGCACCGGCCGTCCTCATCCGGTGCGCCGAGCCGTTCCACCACGCCGCCGGCCAGCAGGGCACGGTAGATGGCGACGGCGCGGTGGACGTGCCGGCGCTGGGCCGCCCGGTCCTCGTCGTTCTCCCTGAGCAGGTGCTTCATGGCCGTGAACGCGTTGCCCCGGCGGCTGATTACGTTCAGGAGCATCGCATGGGTCACGGCGAAGCTCGACCGCAGCGCCTCGGGCTCGGCCGCCACCAGCCGGTCGAACGTGGGCTGGCCCCAGGACACCATGCCCTCGGGCGGCTTGCGCCGCACCACCTTGCGCCTCTTCCTGGGATCGTCCCCCGCCTTGGCCAGCGCTCGCTCGTTCTCGATCACGTGCTCGGGCGCCTGGACGACGACCCGCCCCAGGGTGTCGAACCCGGCCCGGCCGGCCCGCCCGGCGATCTGATGGAACTCGCGCGCCGTCAGCAGCCGGTTGCGCGATCCGTCGTACTTCGACAGCGCAGTGAACAGCACGGTGCGGATCGGCATGTTGATGCCGACGCCGAGCGTGTCGGTGCCGCAGATGACCTTCAGCAGGCCCGCCTGCGCCAGCGTCTCGACCAGCCGCCGGTACTTCGGCAGCATGCCCGCGTGGTGTACGCCGATGCCGTGCCTGACCAGCCGGGACAGTGTCTTCCCGAAGCCGGCCGAGAACCGGAACCGGCCGATCAGCTCGGCGATGGCGTCCTTTTCCGCGCGCGAGCACACGTTCACGCTCATCAGCGCTTGCGCCTGCTCGATCGCCGCCGCCTGCGTGAAGTGCACGATGTAGATCGGCGCCTCATGGGTCGCCAGCAGGTCGGCCACCGTCTCGTGCAGCGGCGTCATGGCGAAAGAGAACGATAGGGGAACGGGGCGCTCGGCCGAGCTGACGACCGCAGTCGGGCGGTTGGTCCGGCGCGTCAGATCGCGCTCGAGCCGGCTCACGTCCCCGAGCGTCGCTGACATCAGCAGGAACTGTGCCTGGGGCAGCTCGATGAGCGGCACCTGCCACGCCCAGCCGCGGTCCGGGTCGGCGTAGAAATGGAACTCGTCCATGACAACCTGGCCGACGTCGGCTGCCGTGCCCTCGCGCAGGGCCAGGTTGGCCAGTACCTCGGCGGTGCAGCAGATGATCTGGGCATCCGCGTTCACGGCGCCGTCCCCGGTCATCATGCCGACCTCGTCCGGCCCGAAGATGCCGCACAGGGCGAAGAACTTCTCCGACACCAGGGCCTTGATCGGCGCGGTGTAGAAGGTCCGGTCATCGCGGGCCAGCGCGGTGAAGTGCGCGCCGGTGGCAACGAGGCTCTTGCCCGATCCGGTCGGCGTCGACAAGATCACGTTCGAGCCCGAGACGATCTCGATCATCGCCTCTTCCTGGTGCGGGTACAGGGTGAAGCCCTGCTCCGCCGCCCAGTCGGCGAACGCGGCGAACACGGCGTCTGGTTCGGCATCGTCAGGCAGCCGGTCGGTAAGAGTCATAGTCCGTACATCGTGCCAGGCTTCCGGGCCAGCCCGGCCTCCCGCCGGTCTGCGCCGTCCAGCCGGCTAGCCCGTAAGCGTAGAGCTATGTTAGTGTTCCTTACATTGTAAGCGACTATTACATCGATGCCAGCCAGGAGGGATGGGAGAACGGGATGAGCAAGGGGCGCTGGACCGCGACGGATATCCCCGACATGACCGGGCGCACGGCCGTGGTCACGGGAGCAAACGCGGGCATCGGATTCGAGACCGCGCGGGTGCTGGCCGGGCGCGGCGCCCTGGTGGTGCTCGCCTGCCGTAATTCCGGCAAAGCGCGGCAGGCGGCCGACCGCATTACCGCCGCGCACCGCCAGGCCTGCACCGGGGTCATCCGGCTCGATCTCGCCTCGCTGGCATCGGTTCGCGAGGCCGCCGACGAGATCCGGGCAACTCATGCGCATGTCGACCTGCTCATCAACAACGCCGGCGTCATGGAGCTGCCGTACGAGCGGACCGAGGACGGGTTCGAGCTGACGTTGGGCACCAATCACCTCGGTCACTTCGCGTTCACGGGCCTGGTCCTGGACCTGCTCCTTGCCACGCCCGGGTCGCGGGTCGTCACGATGAGCAGCATGGGTCACGAGCCCGGCGTGATGAACTTCGATGACCTGCAGTCCGAGCACGGCTACGAGCCGGCCGGGGCCTACTACCAGTCGAAGCTGGCCAACCTGCTGTTCACCTACGAACTGGACCGCCGGCTACGGGAGGCGGGGGCGCCGACCCAGGCGCTCGCCGCGCATCCCGGAGTCGTTTACACCGACTTGTTCCGGACGCGATCGAGGCTGGACAAGGCCCTGCTGAGTCGGTGGATGCGCCCGGTCAACTTCTGGGCAGTGCAGAACGTGCACAAGGGCGCGCTGCCCATGCTGCGCGCCGCCACGGACCCGGCCGCGACCGGCGGCGAGTACTACGGGCCGCACCGCAAGCACGACACCGGTTACCCGGTCGCCGTGAAGTCGAGCCAGCGGTCGCACGACGTAGCCGGCCAGGCCCGGCTCTGGGAGGTATCCGAGCAGCTGACCGGCGTCCGATACGCCGTCTCCGTCCCGCCGGCCCTAACCTGAGGTCTATGCCCGCCGCTAAGGATGGCCGTTACCACCACGGCGATCTTCGCGCCGCGCTCATCGATGCCGCGATCGAAGTGATCGGCGAGCGGGGAGTGCGGGGGTTCTCCATGGCGGAGGCGAGCCGCCGTCTCGGCGTGACCTCCGCCGCGCCGTATCGCCACTTCGCTGACCGCGACGAGCTGCTGGCCGAGGTCGGTGTGCGCGCGCTGCGGACCTTCGCGGCTATGGTTACGGCCGAGGCCGCCGGTGCGCGAACTCCGGAGCAGCGGCTCGCCGCGATGGCGCGCGCTTACGTGCGGTTCGCCGCGGAACAGCGATCGTTGTTCGACGCACTGTTTATCTCGGGCCTGGACAAGAGCCGGTTTCCCGAGCTCATCCGCGCCTGGCAGCCGGTCGACGAGATGCTCCTCGTGGTGGACGAGATCTGTGCGGGCGATGCGGGTGCGGCCAAGGCGCTGGCGGACGCGGTCGAGGCGACCGCGCACGGTCACGCCGCGCTGCTGCGCGACGGCGACTATGGCGAAGGCCCAGAAGCGGTCCGCGCCGCGGCCGAGATGGCCGCGAGCGCCACGCTCGCCCTCATCGCCGGGCGCGGTGCGCTGGGCCGGCCGGGCAGGTAACCGGCAAGGCCGACCGCCGGCATCGCCGTTACCTGGTGGACGTGGGCCGACGCCAGCTGCGTGCTCTCGCCCACAGATTCCATGATCTGGCTCGTGGCCTCGGTGCGCCAGACGGCCACAGGCTGACCGCCGTTGCGCTCGAACGCTCGGGTGAGCTGCCAGCGCCGTTGCGGTACCGCCGTCCGGGCGATTCCGGCGGCTTCTCATGCCGGAACCGGCCTGAATACCGCCGGGCATCCAGCAGCCTGAACAACCGGATGTACCGTCCCTCCAGGATCAGCAGGGTGATCGCCGTGCCGACGACAGCGACCAGCACTTGGCCGTCGCCGGCCGCGGCTCCGATGGCCACGGAAGCCAGGATGGCCGCGGCCGTCGTCAGCCCGCGCACGAACTCCTGATGCTCCTGGCGGAACAGCAGGCCGGCGCCGATGAAGCCAACCCCGGTCAGAACACCCGTCAGCGCCGTCGGCGCACCGTGCGCCGCCAGCACGCCCACGATGCCAGCGCCGACACCGATCAGGGCGAACACCCGCTCGCCCGCCCCCGCTCGGCGCAGGTCACGCTCGAACCCGATGGCATACGTGAGCCCGGCCGCTACGAGGACGTGGAGCATGTCGACGGCCTCAGTCGTCACGGCCCCCCCACCCATGCCAAGCGGCCCCCGCAACCGCCGCCCCCATAACGCAGGGTAGCTGGACGCTTACGGCCCCAGGTCAGCGGGCTGACCTGGCACCCATGGCCGGATGGCGGACCGGCCGCCGGGGCGCACGCACATTGCCTGCGTGTCGGCCGTTTAAGCCGCGGCCCGCCGGGTTAGCTTTTCGTCGTGCCGTCAACGATCGGTCGATATGCGCGCGTGGCAGTCTGCGCAGCCGCGGTCGCCGTGCTGGCCGGCTGCAGCGGCGGTGCGGCACCGACCGCTGCGGGCCGGACCACGTCCGCGCACGCGCGCTCGATCCCGTCGGCGCAAGCCCGTGCGAGCACCAGGGCGGACTCGGGATTGCGCACGTCCTGCACGTCGGTCGTCCACATCGGCGACTCGACTTCCGATGGCCTGGTCTTGCCCGCCTACCAGCCCGACGCGAGTCTCAGAATCGCCGCCCAGTACCGCCGGGTGGGCGTCACGAGGTTCATTCCAGAGGTGTCGGGGGCGCGGTCAATCTACGAGACCTGGCACGGTTTCCCCAACGGCTACACGGTCGCGCAGCAGCTGATCAATCAGGGATATTCGGGGTGCTGGGTCATTGCCCTCGGCACCAACGACGCGGCGGACGTGGCGGTCGGCTCGGCGATGAGCATGCCGGCCCGCATCAGCGAGATGATGACGCTGATCGGCAACGAGCCAGTGATGTGGGTGAACGTCGTGTCGCTGCTGTCCTCTGGCCCGTACGCCGAGTCCAACATGCGGGCCTGGGACCGGGCCCTGCTGCAGGCTTGCCCGCAGTACCCGACCATGCGGGTTTATGACTGGGCGGCCGTGGCCCGGCCGGGCTGGTTCATCCCCGACGGCATTCATTACACGCCGCAGGGGTACGCCCAGCGGGCGCGCGGAATCGCCGACGCGCTGGCCCTGGCCTTCCCGGCGGGCCGGCAGCCCGAGTTCGAGCCGCCGACTGACCGGCTGTCGCTAACGCAGACCTCGCTCTGGAAGACGGACAGCCAGGGCGGCTGCCTGGTCCAATGACCGGCCGCTGGCCGGCCGGTGCCGCTGGTGCCTACGCCGCGTAGCCCGTCACCTTATCCACGACCACACGGACCACCACGCGGACTGCTCCCGGGCGGTCCTCACCGGGATCCCGGCCGTCGTACTTCCACGACAGCCGGGTATCAAGCTGCCGGCCGACGTCCGGGGTCATCGATACGCGTCCGCGCAACTCGACGTAGTTCTCCGGATCGGCGCTGTCGATCACGGTCACGCTGACGCGCGGATCGCGCGCCATGTTGCGGTGCTTGACCCGGCCCTCGACGGTGGACATGAGCAGGTCGGAGCCGTCGCGCCCGACCCAGATCACGGAGGTCTGCGGGCTGCCGTCGGGGTTCACCGTGGCCAGGACCGCATAGTTCTTCTCGTCGAGCAGCCTGAGCGTCGCCTCGCTGAGCGGAATCGCCATGGCCGGCAACCTAGCATTTCGCGTACGGCGACCGCAGCCGGTGCCCTGGGTCGCGCCGCGGCCGGCCACGGTTTCCCGGCGATAGTTGGTCGGGTTTTCTGCGGTTTCTGATCGGTTCTTGGCTCGTTTCGATTGCTACCCCTTGCGAACCTGCAACTGCAAGGTCGGCCCGGCTTTCCGGTGCCCGACAGACGAGTCGCAAGGGGGTGGTGGCGGTGCTCATCGTCGTGCTCTGCATCGCCGCGCTGGCGGTCGGCTCGCCGATTATTGCGGCGCTCATCGTTTCCGTCGCCAGCGTGCACGAGGACGCCAACTGGAGTCTGGGTCGGCCGCCGTCCAACGCGCTAGACCGCATCGCGCGGCGCATAGTCGCATTTGACGCGGATTCCATCGACTGGCCACGATCCAAGGCACACGTGCAGGCGGAGAGGGCGCTGCGGCAGCACTCGCGGGAACCCGGCGAGCCAGAGACTGGCACCGGGAACCGTAGTGCGGCATAGCACGCCTGCTGCTGGCTGGCCGGCCCTACCGGCCAGCCAGCAGCCTCTGGGCGGCGACCCGCGCTTTGTTCGGCGGAGTAAGAGCCGCATACGCAAGATAAGAATCCTTCGCGATAAGTGCGTACTTGACTCCGCGGAATCCGGCGGGCGGCCGGTATCCGTCGGGGACGTATTCCTGGTAGAGACCTGACAGCCGACTGAAGTACTCGCGACGATCGGTCCTGGCGACGTTTCCTGCGGTGTCCAGGATCGTCGAACAGTGCCAGATTGAGCGGGTGAACAGGGCCCGGTAGATCTCCTCGGTCATCTGAGAATTTCCAGATTGCGCAGCTAGCTTGTCGCGATTTTGCTTCAGCACTGGGCGCCATGCGTCGAAGACGAGGAAATGCCGGTAACGCTCGCCCACACTCGTGACAGATCCGGGGCGATGCCTCCGGTATAGGTAGCACACTCGATCCAGGATGGTGATTTCGCCCGCGGTCAGCAGAAGCTCGCACGAGACCGGCACGTCCTCGTGCGGCCACTCAGCGGCGAATTCAGCGCCCGTCGACTCGAAGAACTCACGACGGATGATCTTGTTCCAGGAGACCGGGCTCATGTCGAGCATCCGCGGCCGCTGTGCGACCGTGAACGGCTGCTCGCCTGCCCCGGTGAGCAGGCCATGGTCCTGGCCGGCCTTGGGGCTCTCACCGTGCAGTTCCGCATGATTGATGACGAGAACATCGGGCCGCTGCCTGGCGAGCCGTTCGGATATCACCGCTAACGAGTCAGGAGTAACCATATCGTCCGCGTCGACGAACCAGAGGTACTCGCCCGAGGCCTTGCGGGCTCCCGAATTACGCGCCCGGCCGGGACCGATCCTGCTTGCGGCCCGCTCCATGCTCAGCCGCGGCTCGTCCGCTATCCGCTTCTCCAGCAAAGCTGGAGTTGTGTCCGTGGACGCTCCGTCCACGACGATTATCTCGATGTCTCGGAATGCCTGTCTCGCGATGGAGTCGATGCGCGGCCCAATGTACGACTCAACGTTGAAGGTCGGGATCACGACGCTCAGGAGGGGTGCCGAGCCGAAGCGCGCGGGAACGGGGTCTCGCTCAGAACTCAGGTCACGCATCACGTTGTTCGTTCTTGCAACTTCCTGGCGGCTGATAGCCCGCTGAGCCACGGATGTCTATCCGTCGGCTTCTCCGCTATGAGCTTGATATGGCTGTGCGAGTGCTGAGGCATCCCGCTATGGGAAGCTTCCGGCTTATCACGTTCAAAGTACTTAAGCTTCAGGTCCCAGCCTTCGTAAGCCCGCGCAATGACGCCGTCCTCATCGTCGCAGTACGCCAGCACGCTGTTATGAGAGGACGGTACCGGCGTGAACGTTGTCCAGGATGACACGACGTTGAGTCCACCCGGCTTGGTTGCTGCGTGCATGCGACCGATGACGCGCGTCTTATCCTTGATGTAGTGCAGCACGCCGTTGCAAATGACGAGATCGAACTGACCGTCGGGCTGGAACTCGCCAATGTCCGCGGTCACCACCCCGACGTCGACGCCAGCGTCGGCCGCGAAGGTCTTGATCTTCTCACAGGCGACTTCGCTCACTTCCACCGCCGTCACCGTGTACCCCATGAGCGCGAGCCGGATGGAGTCGGCGCCTTCGCCGGCGCCAAGATCCAGTGCGCGACCGCGCTCGCGATCGCGGATCAGGCGGAGAGTTAGCTGGGTCAGCAACGACATCGGGTAGGCATCGGGATCAGCTGAGTACGGATCGCTCTGGCGCCACCAGTAGCGCTCCGTAGGGCGATACAGCTCATCGAAGTAGGCGGCGACGTCTAGGGCGCTCGTCGCGGAGTGTGCGTCGGACGACACGAATTGTTCTCCACTGCTCCAAAGCTAGCCAACTAGGAATGCCGCCGGTGACAGGTCGACGCTAGCTGGCCAGGGAGACTCACCGACGGCTGAGTATTCACACGATAGCCGGTAGATTATCGAACCACTCAGCCGCCTGGGCAGCTACCACGCTTGTCCGTTGCGTACAATTTTGGGGCTCGCCGTTGGGCCCACCCAGTGCGTGACGCACGGCCGAACGATCACCCTGCACCCAAGCGACGAGGTGCAGGCGTTTGTCCGATAGGACCGCGTGGCAAGATTAGGGAATGTCCGTTATCTCCGGCGGAAGTTCCCCGAGATCCAGGCAGATCGCCGACGAGCTAGCGCGGTGTCGTCAGCGAGGGCTGGAGAATCTGGACCGCGGCGACCAGGGGCAGCAAGGCGACGAGCGGCAGCGCGGCCGGCGGCAGCGTCCAGTCGCGGCGCCGGAACTCGAAAGACTCGCCGACCTGCACGCCAGGCGACACGGCGGGAACCGCAGTGGCGACCGGATTCACAAGATCAAGACCTTGCTTTCGGCTGCGCTCGAGGAGTATTCGGCGAGCCAGAACGAGGAGGATGCCAGGCTCATTCGCAGCCTGCTGTTCAGCGACCTGACACTGACAGTGCGCAAGTCGGCCGGCGAACTCCTCAGCGACGCGAGGCGGAGTTCCGGCGAGCCCAGCGAGCCGCAGTTCCGTGATCGGTTCAAGAAAGCATTCAGTCATTTCGCCGTGTTTCTGGTCGAGGCGATGGACGGCGATGCGCAAGAAGCTGACCCTTCCTCCGATGCCGACCGCGCGGGAAGTCCCGGAAATCCCCTGAAGGTCGCGGCGGGACTCGTCGGGATCCAGCCGGATCGCTTCATCGAGCTGCTCGCCGAGTCCGCAGAGGCTATCGTCGTGGGCTTTGACAACGAGCTGCTTGAGCCGGCCCTCCGAGCTGCCCTCAGCCGCAAGCGAGACCGCCTGAACGATCCCAACGCCTTCTGGCGCTCCTTGGAGGTCGTCTTCC
Organism: Streptosporangiaceae bacterium; assembly: GCA_030045215.1. The sequence goes on from JASIBJ010000307.1 coordinate 8,830, forward strand.
TCGGTGAGCCGCTGCTCGGCTACCTGGACGATCACGACGTGTCGCCTGACCGGCGGGTTGCCTTAAGGGAAAGGCGGCGGGCGCTGACCAGGACCCGCCGGGCAGTGCAACTGCTGCTTCGCCGGACTGACCGCCCTGGCTGGACCGTCTCCGAGTCTCCGTTCATGCCGACGTTTACCGGTTCGCTTTTCGTCATGCCAGATTCGCGCCATGTCGTGCAGCTCATAGTGCGCCAGCCTGCCCCGCGCACACGCGTCGGCGATCAGCTTTACATGGAGTTTGACGATCCGCCGGACCAGTACTTCACGACGGCTTTCCGGCGCGTGGTTGAGCGCAGCATCACCGAGAACAGACCGGTGCCGGTGGGTAACCCTTTCGGTAGCACCTTTGTCTGCACGGAGACGTTCAACCGAGACGCGGTACTTAAGCCTCACCGGCAGGACTGGCTGCCGATGGTGCTCGTCGTGACGACACAGCGCAGACGCGGCTATGTTGCTCCCGTCCTGCAGTTGCGCACGGAAGAGGTCGCCGTCCGCGAGGTAGGCATGGTCTCGCATCTGTCCCGTCACATTTACCAGGATGAGACCTCCCCGCTCCCGGCAAGGACAATTTCGGCTCCGCCCTCGTTTGATGCCAAGAGTGAGTGCGCGCTCCGGGCGGCACAACTACGGGTTCAGATTGAGACTGGCGACGACGCTCCGCCGGACGTCCGAGAGCTGACGACCGGAAAATTTATTACTCCTAATACCGACAATCTTTTCTTCTTCGTATATTCGCTGGACCTGCCCGAAGAGATGAGGCTATGGCCCGCGTCCGAGATGTACCATTTCAGCCTAGACGAGCTGGTGAACATTCGCGCGAACCAGGCACTGCGCGTCGCGGCCGGGATTTGCAGGATCACCGACAGGCCAGTCAAGTTCTGGGCGACTGCGGTCGAGCTCGCGACGCTGAACCTTGCCCTGCACAATTATGGCGAGCTTGGTGAACGTCTCACCCGCCTCGCTGGCGGATCGCCGAGAGCGCTGGCGGGCCTGTCTGCCGATATCGACAGCCTGATCGCGTCCACCGCGCCAGTTCGCGCGTCCCCAGGCGGGGACATGGAGATCGTGGGCTTGTCTGGATGGCAGTATCGCGAGTTTTACACCGTGCTCGTGCCACAGTACGGGAAGGTGGGTGTGCCTGGAGCTAGCGAGGAACTGCACCGGATCAGCAAGATCAGCACCGGCCGCGTCAAGAACGTGCTGACCCGCGTGACGTCGCTGTACCAGGACGAAGACCTGCTGCGCTCCATTCCCATCGAGCTTTGACCAGCTCCCGTTACAGATCCATGGGGAGCACCGAGACGACATGCTCGTCCTGGTACATCTCCGCGAGCCGGTCGCGAGCCGCCCGCTTGCGCTCATCAGCCTCGATGCAGGCGGCCAGGTCTGTGGCCTCCTCGATCCCGATCTCGGCATAGAGCGGCAGGAGCGTCGAGAAGAACTCCCGGAAGTGCCAGCCGGCCAGGCCCTCGAGCGGCATCTCCTGGCTAGGGTCCATCGAGCTCGGCGCCGTCCGCACGGCCATCAGCTCGCTGATGGACGCGGCCGCCGCCGCGCGGTCAGCGTCGGCCTCGTCGGCTAGGCGGAGCATCATGTCGGCGAGGTCCGCGCGGTCGTGCAGAGTCAGGTTCAGCGCGAGGACTTCTGCCGCGGTGGCGAATGCGCACTGCGAGAGGTCAGTCCGGCGGCACAGATGGAGCGCGGACGCCAGCACCTGGTTAGCCCGGATCGCCAGTAGTTCGGCCAGGCGGAACGGATGCATCTCGGCCTGACGCGGGAGGTGCAGGCTCTCGGGCAGTTCGAGAGCGAACACGAAGAAGAACAGGTGCTCTTTATCGGGATACAGGTAGTTGCCGGTGGTGACCGCGCGCAGGGCGGTGCCGGGATCCGCCCCGGTCGCATCGCGTACTAGCCGCCTGGCGGCGCTCAGCGGCGTCTCGTGCGACAAGTCGAACGCCCTCGGTACTTCCGGCACCGGGCCGCCAGAAGGCCGGACCCGATCTTCCTGCAGGATGTGCCCGCCGAGATGCGACAAACGGTTTTCTTCCCTGGCCGCGTTCTGCACCGTACGCAGCTGGAGGAACGCCTCCGCCTTGCCGTTGCGCAAGCGCGAGGTGATGACGATGACCATGGGAAGCCAGCCGCTCGCGCCCGAGCCATCCTTCAGCACGCGCGCGTGCAGCCGCACCTCGTTGCACTGGAAAACCTGGCCTGCCGGAGCGCCCACCGGGACGATCATGGTGTCGCTCACGCTGTGATGGACGATGTCGTCGAAGACCGCACTGAAGCGGTCCACGTTGTCGTTGACGTCAATGAACAGATAATCCGAGGCCGACCGCCTCGGTGGCCTGATGAGCAGATGGGCCAGCTTGCTGCCATCCCGGAATTCGAACAGCGATCCGGTGAGTACCGGCAGGTACGGCCAGTCATAGAGAGCCCAACTGGTCGAGTGCGTTCTCTTCAGGAACACGCTGATCGATCGCCGGGCCCAGGTCCGGTCCATATGCCGCTGGCGGAGTGCTTCCTGCGGGTCATTGAACTCTTCGCGTTCATCGTTGACGGCCGCGAGCAGCGACTCGCCCAGGAACACGATTCGAAGGGAGTTCCAGAACGCGTCCGGCCCGCCGAGTTCGCGCTTGCGCTCAAGCGCGACCCGGATGGCGGGCAGCAGGCGATGGTTGGTGATGCCGATGATCGTCGCATTTACCGCGTTCGCGAGTAGCTCAGTGAAGTGCGCGTTGTCAGCCGCGAATCCGGTACGCGGCGGCTGATGGTGCCTGCTCGCGCCGTCCGGGCGGGCGTCGGTCCCGGCCGCCAGGCGCGTCGCCGACTGCACGAACTGGACGAGGAACTGCGCGAATGACCGCAGGAGGGAGGATCGCCGCTCGCGGAATGCGGTCTCGCTCTCGCCCGACTTCGTCCTCGCGGTCTGCAGCAGCTCACCGGGCGGTGGGATCGTCCCCTCGAAGGAGGAGCCGAAGTACAGTTCCCTCAGCAGGCTGGCGTCCGCCGCGTTCCCCTGCCTGCCGAGCTCGGTCATGCCGTCGGCCAGGAGCACCTTAATCTGCGCGATCCGGCCCGAAGCCGGGAGGCTCCTGGCCGTCACATAATCGGCCGCGAGCGCCTGTAGCGAAACGGCGCGGACGGCCCGCTGCGTCGAGGTGCTGCGGTCAAGCCAGTCCAGCCCCCGCTGCCGGCAGTCGGCTAGGTCTTCTGCCACCTCCACTGGGTTATAAAGTGCCGGCACATCTTGTATTTTGCCACTTTGGGACGCGCGTCCTAGTCGGCCAGGCGGTCAGCGAAGAACGCGAACACCTTTTCCCAGCCGTCCATCGCGGCCTCGGGCCGGTAGGCCGGGTACTGGTAATAGAAGAAGCCGTGCGACGCTCCGTCGTAGCGGTAGAACGCGAAGTCCTTGCCGAGCCGCTCCAGTTCCGCCTCGTGCTGGTCCACGAGTTCGGGCGACGGGTACTTGTCGTCGTTGCCGAAGAGGCCGAGCAGCGGCGCGTTCAGGTCGGCGGTGTAGTCGATCGGCGCGACCGGGCGAGCCGGGCTGAGCTCTTCCTTGCTCTGAATAACGCCGCCGCCCCATAGATCGGCGACCGCGTTGAAGCCCTGCACCGTGGACGCGGTGAGCAGGGCGTGCCTGCCACCCGAACAGGTGCCGATGATCCCCACCTTGCCGGTGCAGTCCGGCTGGGCCAGCAGCCACTCGCGCGCGGCCGCGAGGTCCGCGACCACGCTGTCGTCGGGCACGCCGCCCTCGCTGCGCACCTTGGCCGCGATGTCGTCGGGCAGGCCCTGCCCGTACCGGCTGTACAGGTTCGGGCAGATGACCACGTGGCCGTGCCGAGCGAGCCGGTCGGAGAACTCACGGTAGAACTCGTCCCAGCCCGGCATGTGGTGCACCGTAACGATGCCCGGATACGGACCGCCGCCCGCGCCCGGGCGCGCGGCATACGCATTGATCTGGTCGCCGTTCCCCCCGGTGATGCTGATCACTTCTGAGCTGATGCCGTTATTCACGTCCGTAGCGAATGAATTCCACATCATTGTGACCCTTCGACTCGGCGGGGTGGCTGTCGCACTCCATACCGTACTGATGACCCGAGCCGGCGGTGGGCCCGAGGCTAGGATCGAGCCCGTTCCCTCTGAAGGAACCTGCGACAAGGAGAACAGGATGATCCGGGTCGGTGTGCTGGGCGCGAAAGGGCGAATGGGTTCGGAGGTCTGCCGCACCGTCGAGGCGGCGCCGGACATGGAACTATCCGGGCAAGTCGACGTCGGGGACTCGCGTGAGATGCTGGCCGGCTCGGACGTCGTGGTCGACTTCACTCATCCTGATGCGGTCATTGACAACCTGATGTGGTGCATCGACCAGGACATGATCCCGATCGTCGGCACGTCCGGCTTCGACGAGCGGCGCCTGGCCGAGGTCGATGGCCTGGTCGCGGAGAAGCACGGCTCGCGGGCGCTGATCGTGCCGAACTTCTCGGTGGGCGCGGTGCTCATGATGCGCTTTGCCGCGCAGGCGGCGCCGTTCTTCGAGTCCGCTGAGGTCATCGAGTTGCACCACGCGGGCAAGGCCGACGCGCCGTCGGGGACCTCGAGCCGCACCGCTTCGATGATCAGCCAGGCGCGGCAGGCGGCAGGCCTGGGCGCACCGCCCGACGCCACGACGAAGGCCGCCGAGGGCGCGCGCGGCACCGAGGTCGGCGGCGTGCATGTGCACTCGGTCCGGCTGGCCGGCCTCGTCGCGCACCAGGAAGTCCTGCTTGGCGGGCATGGCGAGGTCCTGACAATCAGGCACGACTCGCTGGACCGCTCCTCGTTCATGCCCGGCGTGCTGGTTGCGATCCGCGGCGCGGCGAAGCTGCCCCACGGCCTGACGGTCGGGCTGGACGGGCTGCTCGGTCTCGCCTGAGCTGGCCAGTTACCGGCGTAGCAGGCGCATCGGCAGCCGGCCGGGCCGCAGTGTGACGGCCGCGATCGGCTTGGGGATCCCGAGCGGAGTGAGGTCCAGCCGGAACCGCTGTGCGATCGACGCCAGCACCAGCACGGTCTCAAGCTCGGCGAACGACTGCCCAACGCAAGCGCGCCGGCCACCGCCGAAGGGTATATAGGCGTAACGAGGTCTCTCCCCAGCGGGCACCCGTCCGCCCGCGGCTGTCGTCCCTGGCTCGCCTGGGGGCAGGAACCTGGCCGGATCGAAGCCCGCGGGGTCGGGCCAGAACTCCGGGTTCCTGTGGATCAGGTATGGCGGGACCGCGATCGTGCTTCCCGCCGGGACCGGCACACCGGCCACGTTGTCGTTGCCGATGGCGTCGCGCTCAATCGTCCAGGCCGGCGGGTAGAGCCGCATGGTCTCGGCGATTACGGCCGTCGTCCACGGCAGCCGGTCGACGTCGGCCGCCTCCGGCGCGCGGCCCGCCAGCACCGTGTCGACCTCCTGCTCAAGCCGGTCGCGAGCGGCCGGGTAGGCCGACAGCAGGGCCAGCGACCAGGCGAGGGTGACCGCGCTCGTCTCGTGCCCGGCCAGCATGAACGTAGCCAGTTCGTCGCCGATCTCGGCGTCGGTGTAGAGCGACCCGTCGTCGCGGTGCGCCGTCAGCAGCGTGTCGAGCAAGTCCAAGCGGCCGCTCGCTCGCGCCCCGTCGTCGCCCGCAGGCTGGCTCGCAGCCGCTGGCTGGCCCGCGGCCGCCAGGGCCCTCCGGTCAGCGATCATGCGGCCAACCGGGCCCTCGATTCCTTCGGGGGTGTTTCCGGCCCGCCTGGCGACCGCCTTCAGCGCCTTGGTCGAGCGCGGTCCCCACGGCAGCGGCACGAGCGTGGCGAGGACCGCGACGCGCTGGCCCGCACGCATTGCCCGGCTGATGGCCGCCGCGTCGCCGGTCAGGTCCGAGCCGAACAGCGCTCGCCCGACGATGTCCAGCGCCAGTGCGCTCATCTGGAGGCCGACGTCAATCTGGCTGCCTTCTGGTTGGTCATCCCAGTTCTTGAGCATGCGGCTTGCGGCTTCGGTCATCGCCGGGCCGAAGTTGCGCGCGTCGCGCCGAGTGAACAAAGGCTGGATCAGCCGCCGGTGCTGCCGCCAGTGGTCGCCCTCGCTCGTGAGCAGGCCGTTACCGATCAGGGCGCGCAATGGACGGTAGGTGAACGCCTTCACGTAGTTGTCCTGGTTCAGGGCCAGTACGTGCTCGGCGTGCTCAGGCCGGGAGAACATGAACAGGCTGTTGCGCGGCGAGAGCGGGATCCGCACCGCCTCCCCGTACTTCGCGGCGATCGAGAGGTAGACGGCGAGCGGGTCGCGGATCATCGACGCCAGCATGAGGGCCGAGTCGCGGCCGTTAGGACTGCGAGTAGTGCTGCGGCGGGAGAGTGCCTGCGTGGCCATATCACCATCTTCTCCCCGGATCCGGGTGGTGTGCTACCTCGGGTGTCCTGGGCTATCTGCCGCAACTAGGCGATAAATGGCGCCAATTGCCGTTGGTTCTAATGCAATTACCGGCGCTCTCGAAAATACTAATTCGCATAGTAAAAGATTGGCAAGAAATTGTTTGTCCGCCGGTAAACCGCCGCGTCTTCTGCGGCGTCTTTTAATTGGAACTCGAATCGGACCCCTCAATACCGCTGCGAGATGGTGCTAGGTCAATGACTGCTGGCCGCCCTCAAGCGCACGTCAATGGTGTCCCGCAAGCCCTCGCCGATGAAGTTGAAGCCAACAACCACCGCGACGATGCAGATTCCAGCAGGCCAAATCTGCCACCAGTATCCGGCAAACATGTAGCTGACACCATTGGCGAGCATGCTCCCCCAATTCGCGGCCGGCGGCGGTATGCCCAGGCCGAGGAAGCTCAGCGCTGCCACCGTCAGAACTGCATCCGCGACCTGGAAAGTCGCGTTCACGACGACGGTGCCGAAAACATTGGGGATTAGGTGCTTGATCACAATCCGTGCTCCAGCGGCCCCTTGGGCTCTCGAAGCCTCAACAAAGGGACGCTCCCTCAGGCTGAGCACCTCAGCCCGCACCAGCCTTGAGGGAACGAGCCAGGCAAGCGCGGTAATCACGAAGATCAGCACGAACACCGAGGGATGCAGGACCGAGTTCAAGAAGATCAACAGAAAGATCCCGGGAATGGCCAGCGCAGCGTCCACGATACGCATCATCAAATTGTCCACGCCAGGCCGGCTCAGGCCAGCCACACAGCCCCAGAGCATTCCGATGCTAGTAGCCAGCACTGCGACAGCGAGAGCAACAAACAGGGTGATCTGGCCGCCAGCCATCAGCCGGCCCAGCTCGTCGTACCCGGTCGAGTCCGTGCCCAGCAGATGCTGGCCGCTCGGCGGCTGGTTGGCTATCGCAATGTTAGTCGCAATCTGATTCGTGTGGTAGAAGAGCGGTCCGACAAAACAGAAGAGCAAGAATCCAACGACAATGACGAGCCCGGCGAGAGCGAGGCGATTCTGGCGGAAGACAATCAGTATTGCCTTCGCCAGCGAGGTACTCCTGACCCCGCTATCGTCCGCAATGATTTCGAGTTCTGAGACGCTCACTGATCCGTGCCCGCTTGGCTGCTCATTGAGGATCATTGGTACCGGACCCTAGGGTCGACAATGCCGTAGAGAACGTCGGCCAGCAGGGATCCCAGGACGACTCCCAGGCCCACCACCAGGCTGGTGCCCAGCATCACTGGGAAGTCCTCGGTCTGGGCCGCATTCCAGAAGAGCAGGCCCATGCCCGGATAGTTGAAGAGCGACTCGACGATCAGGGCGCCGCTCAGGATGCCGGGCAAGCTCAGCCCCACCAGCGTGATGACCGGTAGCAGGGCGTTGCGAAGCACATGCCGGAAGAGGACGCGAAGGGTTGACCCCCCTTTCGCTCTCGCCGTGCGCACGTAGTCCTCAGCCAGATTGTCGAGCGATGCCGAACGCATGTACCGGCTGAACAGGGCCACCGTGATCAGCGTGAGAGTTGCTACTGGCAGGACCAGATTCGGAAGCTGGGTGAGCAGCGAGGCCGTTGCCGTGGGCCCCGTGGACGGGAAGATCGGGAAGACATCGCTGAACACAATGATCAGCACCAGCCCGAGGAAGAAGCTGGGCATCGAATAGAAGATGAAGGCGAATCCCGTCACTGCGTAGTCCACCGCCGAGTTGCGCCTGACGGCTTGGATCAGACCCAGCGGGACGGCAATGCCGATGGCTATGACCGTGGCCGACCCGGTCAACACCAGGGTCCGGGGGATGTTTTCGGCGAGCAGCGAGTCGACGCTCTGATTGAGCTTGTAGGAGAAGCCCAGGTTCCCCCGGAGTACCTGAGAAATCCACACCACGTACTGGATCGGCAGCGGCTGATTCAGCCCGTACTCGTCATTGAACGCCTTGATGGATGCGGGGTTCGCCCGCACGCCCAAGCTTGCCCGGGCCGGGCCACCAGGAAGGAGGTGGAGAAGCAGGAACACGATGAGGGACACAAAAAACAGAACGATCAGTGCCTGGAGAGCCCGTCGGGTCAGGTATGCCGTCATTCTCAGCCTTCTCCGCGCCCGGACGCTGCTCGCATTGACCTCATCTTTGGCGGTGCAAGTCGCGGGCCGGCCGGCTGGATACCGATGCCACCTGCCCGGCACCGGTATCCGCCAGCACCCCCTGGCCCGCTTGCTGCCGCCCGCCGAGCCGCTCAGCCGGCAGCGATCTCGGCGCTGGCCGTGCGGACCACAGTGGTCCGCACGGCAGCGTCATACCTGGTTCCCGGCAGCGCTCACGACGACCAGGTCCAGTCCTGCGGGTACAGATTCAGGTTCGGGTCTTGAGGCAATGCCCCGTGAAGATGCGGGCTGATGACCGAGATTTGGTAGGCGTAGCTAGGCTCCCAGAGGAACGGCATCTGCTGGGCGGCATACTCGGCCAGGTTCTGAGTAGCCTGGACTGACCCGCTGACGTAGGTCTGTTCGATCAGCTGATCCATCTTGGGGTCGCTGTAGCCTCCGACGTTATTCGCCGAGTCCGTGCCGAACCATGGGCTGGGCGCGGGCAGGTACTGGGGCGAGTAGGTCGCTGTCGACCCAGGCTCCCCGATGTTGGCGATTTCCCAGCCGCAGCCCGCGCCGCCGTTCGAGCACGGCTCGAGGGTGGCGAAGATGGCGGACTGCGACTTCTGCTGAATGGCCACGCTGATGCCGGCGCTTCTCCAGGCGGAGGTCATGTCCTCTACCTCAGCCAGGAACGGCGAGGAGCCCGTGGAAACCTCCTGCGTCATGACCAGCTTGGCTCCCGCGGCGATCCCGGCGCCGCACTGCGTCGGCCCGGTTCCGGGCTTGGCGCAGGTGTCGGTGCCGTTGGGCACGACCGTCCAGCCGTGGGCCTTCAGCAGCGACACCGCGTGGCTCACGCTGTACGGATACGGGTTCTGCTGCAGTTCGCTGGACAGGAAGGAGGTCTTGGGCGTCTGGGGAATTGGCCCGTAGGTCGGGAACGAGAAGCCATGCCAGATGTCCTGAGAAATCTGCGGCTGGTTGATCAGCGACTGCAGGGCCTGGCGAATGTAGAGCTGCTTGAGGAACGGGCCCGCCGCCGGGCTTGTGTAGTTCAGCAGGATGCCGTTGAAGCCGTAGTCAGTCCAATCGTTCACCGTGTACCCGCGGCTAGTGAAGTAGCTGGCCTGGGAGGAGTCCTCTGGCGGCAGGTAGCCGTAGTCGACCTGGCCCGACCGGAGAGCATCAAACTCGGCGCTGGTACTGGTGAACGGGAGTTCCTCGAACTTCGCGATCTTGGGCTTGTCCGGTCCGGTGTAGGCCTTGTTGGGCACGAACGTGGAGGCGCCGGTCACGGTCGAGAAACCGCTGAGCTTCCACGGTCCGTCGACCATCTGCCAGAGCGGATTGGTGGTGTAGGTGCCCTCCTGGGTGGCCTCGCTGTTCATGAACTTCCAGACCGCCTTGGCCCCAGCCGCGGTGGTGTCGTAATTGCCGACGGGAGACGATGCCGAGGTCTTGTCCCACACAGCCTGCGGGATCGGCACGATCTCACTGAGCTCGTCGTAGAGCACCCAGAGTTGGCTGTAGGCCTTATTGAAGGTGATGCTGAACTGATAAGGGGTGGACGTCGGGTAGCTCTCGCTCACCAGATCGTCAGGAATGCTCCCCGGGCTGTATCCCAGGTACTCGCCCTTCTCCGCCTTCAGGAGGTTGATCCAGAACTCGACGTCGCGGTTGGTCACCGGCTTCCCGTTGGACCACGTGAACTTGCGGTTCAGGGTAACGGTGACGGTCTTCCCGCCGTTGGAGAAGGTCGGGGGACCCGCCATGCTCTGCTGATAGTTGATGTTCACGGTTCCGTTGATGCCGAACCAGTAAAGCGGCCGCCACATGAACGGGCTGAACTGGAACAGGTCCACATTGTTCGAGACGGGTCCGCTCACGAACGGCGATATGTAGGTGGGGATGGTACCGGCCGGCAGTGCGAAGGTGACCGTGGCGCCGTTTCCCCCCGATGACCCTGATGTCGCATTTGCGCATCCGGCCGCCAGAAGCGCAACGGATGCCGCGATTGCGATCGCCCATCGTCTCATGATTGTGCAGTCCTCCCTATTGGACGGCCGGAGGCCGGCGTCGTGGAGACGCAAGCACTCGCGGTCGTTCCTGGTAACGCAAGACCGATGGCCAGGACCTGGCTATGCCTCGATATGCGCCCACGGGCGCATCGTCTAGGCGGTCTGATAGGGGCCGCGCCGAAGCGTCCACTACCTCATATCGACTACTTCGTTGTACTTTGGGTTCTCTTATGTTCTCATTAGATGAACTGACAGTTCATCTGCCGCAAAGCATAGGACCAGCCATTCCGAAGGGTCAAGAGTCACCGCGCTTTGCCCGGCGTCGCGAGCGTGCTCATGGGCCGCGCGGAGCCTTTTTCATCGGCGAGGGCTTGCGTGACGCAGTCGAAGTTCGGCTGCAGCGGCGTTAAGACAGATATACGGAGAGACATGGCACCGCTGCTGGACATCCAGGACCTGCAGACTGAGATCAGGCTCCGTCATGCGACTGTGCACGCGCTGGACGGCGTGAGCCTGACCGTCGAGGCAGGCGAATGCCTAGGGATCGTGGGCGAGTCCGGCTCAGGGAAGACGATGACGGCGTTGTCGATCATGCGGCTGCTGCCGCCGGGCGGGCGCATTATCGGCGGGAGCATCACAGTCGGGGATGTGGATATCGCGGCGCTGAATGACCGGGCGATGCGGCGGATCCGCGGCAACGAGATCAGCATGATCTTCCAGGATCCGATGACGTCGCTGAACCCGACCGTGACGATCGGCGACCAGATCGCCGAAACCGTGATCTTGCACCGCGGGGCGGACAAGAAGACAGCGCTGGCTCGTGCGGTGGAAGTACTGGGCCTGGTGGGGATGCCACATCCGGCGGAGCGGGTGAGGAACTACCCGCATCAGCTGTCGGGTGGTATGCGCCAGCGGGTGATGATCGCGATGGCGCTGGCGTGCGAGCCTAAGCTACTGATCGCGGATGAGCCGACGACGGCGCTTGACGTGACGATCCAGAAGCAGATTCTGGAACTGCTGGACGACCTGCGGCAGCGGCTGGGGATGGCGGTCATCCTGGTGACCCACGACCTGGGCGTGATCGCCGGGCGGGCTGACCGGGCTGTTGTCATGTACGCGGGGAAGGTGGTCGAGACCACGACCACCGCGCAGCTGTTCGGGAACCCGCGGCATCCGTATACGCAGGCCCTGTTCGACTCGCTGCCGGAGAAGGCGGCCGAGGGGACGCGGCGGCTGTACAGCATTCCCGGCATGCCACCGGACCTGACGGCCCCGCCGCCGGCGTGCCGGTTCGCTCCGCGGTGCCGCTACGTGCAGGACAGCTGCCGCGCGAGCGAGCCCCTGCTGGAAGACGGTGGCGCTGGCCACCTGTACCGCTGTTTCTTCCCGGTCGGCCAGGACGAGGTCGGGTCTGCTGGCGCCGCGGCCGGGGCCCCGGCCGTCGGGACTGGCGGGGACGGTCCTTACCAGAAGAATGCCGGCCCGGACGGTGCTGGCCAGACCGGGGCGCCGGACGGGCAGGCGCCGGCCGATGGCGCGGTCACGGTCACGGTGCCGGTGCCGGCGCAGCGGGTGCCCGACGACGAGTACGTGCTGGTGGCAGAGCACCTGGAGAAGAAGTTCAGCGTCACCGGGAACGGCGTGCTGCAGCGCAAGATCGGGGAGGTCAGCGCCGTCGCTGACGTCAGCTTCTCGATCAGGACCGGGCAGACGTTCGGCCTGGTCGGGGAGTCTGGCTGCGGCAAGACGACACTGGGCCGGCTGATCGCGGGCCTGGAGATGGCCAGCGGCGGCTCCCTCGTCGTCGACGGCGAGGACTTCCTGCAGCTCAGCAAGCCCGAGCGCCGCCGCCGCAGCCGCAAGGTGCAGCTCATCTTCCAGGACTCCTATGCCTCCATGGACCCCCGGATGCGGGTCGGGGCGATCCTGCACGAGCCGCTGGCCATCCAGCACATCGGCACCCGCCGCGAGCAGGACGACCAGATCGCCGCGATGCTGGACGAGATCGGGCTGCCTCGGGCAGCGGTCAACCGCTACCCGCACGAGTTCTCCGGCGGGCAGCGGCAGCGCCTCAGCCTGGCCCGGGCGCTCATCGTCCGGCCCAAGCTGATCGTCGCCGACGAGCCGGTGTCGGCGCTCGACGTCTCCATCCAGGCGCAGATCCTCAACCTGATGATGGACCTGCAGAAAGATCTCGGCGTCACCTACCTGTTCATCTCCCACGACCTGTCGGTAGTGCGGTACGTCTCCGACACCATCGGCGTCATGTACCTCGGCAAGATCGTCGAGGTCGGACCGGCCGACGAGGTCTACTACCGCCCGGTCCACCCCTACACCAAGGGGCTCATCGACGCCGTCCCCGTCGCCGACCCCGCCACCGCGCGCCTGCGCGAGGACAAGGGCGTGGCCGGCGAGCTGCCGTCCGCGCTCAACCCGCCGTCCGGCTGCCGGTTCCGCACCCGCTGCCCGCGCGCCCAGCAACTGTGCGCCGAGCAAGAACCGCCGCTGCGCCCGTTCGATGAGCGGGGTCACCAGGCGGCCTGCCACTTCCCGCTGCGCGAGCCAGAGGGCCTTGCCCTCTCGGCGGCACCAGGGCGAGGCAGCGGAGATTGAGCAAGATCCGCGACGTGCCGCCGTCTGCGGCCGGGACCACGGCGGAGCCGCCCGGCGAGGCGGTCAATTCCATGAGCGAGCGCTATGTGGTCCGGGCGGTTGACCGGGCCCTGAAAGTCCTCATCCTGCTCGCCCACACCCCGACCGGCATGGATGCGACTGCTCTTGCCCGCGGCGCGGAGCTGCACGTATCCACGGTCTTCCGGATACTGCAGACGCTGAAGCTACGGAATTTCGTCGTGGAGGGGCCGGGCAGCCTCTACCGGATCGGCCCGAAGGCCTTTGAGGTCGGGAGCTCATTTCTGCAAAGCGCTTCCCTGCAATCACAGGGCCAGGCCATGGTGGAGCGATTGTCGGAAGAGACCGGCGAAACCGCGAGTCTGGGAATCCTCGATTCCGACGAGGTCCTGTACCTGGCCATTGCGCACGGGCAGCGGGAACTCGGCATCCAGTCGAACGTGGGGACGCGGCATCCGCTCTACTGCACGGCTCTCGGCAAGATCCTCATGGCCGACCTGGCCTGGGCCGACGCACACGATCTGCTGTCCCGGATCGAGCGCGCCCAGATGACCGTCAACACCATTGTCGACATCGACCGGTTGCGGAAAGAGCTGCGCACGGTTGCCCGTCAGGGCTATGCACTCGACGCCGAGGAGCGAACAATCGGCATCGGCGCTGTCGGCGCTCCGGTGCGCGATCACTCGGGCCGCGTTGTCGCGGCGATTAGTGCGGCGGGGCCTGCGTTTCGGATCCTCGGTCCTCATCACGAATTCCTTATCTCCCAGGTAAGAAAACTGGCGGCCGAATTCTCAGCCGTTCTGGGCTACACGGCCTGAATCTCACCACCCACGACGAACGACCCGACCTAAGCGAAGGAAGCGACTATGGACCTGGGTCTGGCCGGCAGCAAGGCGTTCATCACCGGCGGCAGCCGCGGCATTGGCCTGGCCATCGCCAGGGCCCTAGCCGCCGAGGGTGCCGCCGTTGCCGTCTGCGGCCGCGACCCCGACACCCTGGCCGCGTGCGGCTTCCCGGCGGTACAGGCGGATGTCACGGACGCTGAGCAACTCGGTCGCGCGGTGGACGAGGCCGCACGCCAGCTCGGCGGACTGGATTTGGTGGTCGCCAACGCCGGGGGCGCATCGGGTGGCGGGCTGCTGACATCGACGCCGCAGGACTGGCAGGACACGTTCGAGCTCAACGTGCTCCACGCCGCCCATGCGATCCGCAGCGCCGTGCCGCACTTCGAGCGCAGCGGGGGCGGGACCGCGCTGATCATCTCGTCCATCACGGGTTGGAAGTCGGGGCCAAAGTCGTCCTACGGCGCGGCGAAGGCCGCCGAGATCCACCTCGCTGCCGCACTCGCCCAGGAACTCGGCTCGCGCAACATCCGGGTCAACGCCCTCAGCCCGGGCTCGGTGCTGTTTTCCGGCGGCGGCTGGGATGAGTTCCGGATCGGGCAGCCGGACCGGTTCGCCGCGTTTGCGACCGGCGATTTCCCGCGCGGCCGGCTGGTCGAGCTGGACGAGGTCGCCGACACTGCCTGCTTCTTGCTCTCCCCGAGGGCCAGCGGGATCAGCGGCGCCAACATCTGCGTCGACGCCGCTCAGGACCACCCCGGCGCGGGCCGGTTCTTCCCGTGATCCCGCTGGGCTAGCGGGCGAAGTCGACGGCGGAGGTGTTGGCGCCGCTCAGCACCACGGCCACGTGCTCATCGGGTTCGGGCGAGTAGGCGCCCGACAGGAGCGCGGCGAGCGCTGCACAGCCGCCGGGCTCAGCTACGATCCTGGCTCGTTCCCACAAGAGACGCTGCGCCGACGTGATCGCTTCGTCGCTTACCAGCACGATCGCCTGCACGCGCTTTGAGGTCACGGCGAAAGTCAGCTCGCCCACGCGGCGCGGGGCAAGCGAGTCGACCGCCACGCTGCCGGTGGCGGCATCGGCTGGCCGGCCGGCCGCGAGCGCGGCCGTCATGGTCGGGGCGCCCTCCGGTTCCGCGCCGACGACGCTCATGCGGTCGGAGACGGCGGTCGCGATGCCCGACAGGAGACCGCCGCCGCCCACGCTGGCCAGGACCGTCATCGTCTCCGGCACCTGGCGCGCGAGTTCCAGGCCGGTGGTGCCCGCGCCGAGGATCGTCTCAGCCTGGTCATAGGCGTGCACGGGCAGCGCGCCGTTGGCGGCGATCCATTCCTGGCAGATCGCGAACGCGTCGGAGTACGTCTCGCCCTTGACGACGAGTTCTGCTCCGTAGCCGCGGATGCGATTGATCTTGGCGGGGGAGGACACCTCCGGCACGAAGATATGCGCGGGGACACCGAGGACACTGGCGGCGTAGGCCACCGCGGCGCCGTGGTTGCCGCCGGAGGCGGCGGCCACCCCGGTGGCGGGCACGTCGCGCAGCAGCAGGTTGTTAAACGCGCCGCGGGCCTTGAACGAGCCCGAGTGCTGCATCAACTCCAGCTTCAGGGTCAGCGGCCCTGGCGGCAGGCCGAACTCGGCCCGGTCGAGCGTCACGGTGGGAGTCAGGCGGATGTAGGGCCGGATAACCTGCTCGACCTTGGCGATGCCCTGAGGGGTTATCCGGGCAAGTGCGTCGGACTCGTCGGCCGCTGGCGAGTGATGGGGTAGCACGTGGCCCACTATGACATGCCGGACAACGCCGGTCAGCGAGGGAGCAACGGGTCCGGGTTGTCTAGGACGCAGCGAGTGCCTGAGTAGATGCTTGGGATGCACTTGTTGCAGTGGACGCAGGTGCCTGCCGTTGCCTGGCCCGACGCGATCCTGCTCACCAGGTCCGGCTCGCGCAGCAGGGCTCGCCCCATCGCGACGAAGTCGAATCCCTCGGCCATGGCCTGCCGGATCGCAGCGAGCGTGCTGATCCCGCCGAGCAGGATCAGCGGGGTCGACAGTGCGGCCCGGAACTGGCGCGCCATCGGCAGGAAGTAGGCCTCCTGGTAGGGGTAGGTGCGGAAGAGCGCCGGGGCGGCCAGCCAGAAGCCGAGTCGCTGCGCGCCGTGCAGTGTCGCGGCGAACTCCCTTCGCGGCGCCGCGCCACGGAACATGAACATCTGGTTCAGCTGAGACCCTCCGCCGGTCAGCTCGAGTGCGTCTAGGCCGCCGTCGCTCTCGAGGAGCTTCGCCACTTCGATGCTGTCGGCCAGTTGGAGGCCGCCGCGCACCCCGTCGGTCATGTTCAGCTTGGCGGTGACCGCGGTCGCGGCGCCGATCTCGGCCCTGACCGCATGGAGGATGCGCCGGGCCAGTCGGGCTCTGTTGGCGACCGAACCGCCGTAGTCGTCAGCACGATGATTCCAGCGCGGGCTCAGGAACGCCGATACCAGGTAGTGGTGACCGAAATGCAGCTCGACTGCGTCGAAGCCGGCGCCGGCCAGCATCCGTGCGCCGGCCGCGAACTGGCCAACGACCTCGTCGATCTCGTCACGGGAGATCTGGTGCACCTTCGTCCCGGCGATCGTTCTGGCTGGCGACGGCCCGAGATAGCGCTTCCTGATCGTGCCGACGGCGCCGGCGTGTCCGAGCTGAGCCGAGATCCTGGCGCCTTCGGCGTGTACGGCATCAGCGATCCTGGCCAGCCCGTCGGCCGCCGCGTCGTGGATATAGATCTCGGCCGGCGCCCCCATGCCGTCTTTCGACACGGCGACGTACGACACGGTAGTCATCGCCACCCCGCCAGCCGCCATCCGCCGGTGGAACTCGATGAGGCTGCCGGAAACCACGTTCGCCGGGGTCAAGCCCTCAAAGGTGGCCGCCTTGAGCACGCGGTTGCGCAGGCCGACCGGTCCAATCCGGGCGGGCCCGAACGGATCGCGCGGCGGGCTGGCAGCGGGCTCCTGGCGCGATGCGGCCATGGCGTTCCTCGAAGACCTGGCCGGGCGGCGCCGGGTGCCGCGGCTGGTGACCGCATAAAAGCAGGATCGGGCCGAGCGTGGCAAGTCGGCGGTCTCCAGGACCCCTGGCGGGGTTTGCTGGCCGTAGCCCGGGGAACGCGCCTCGCCGGCGGCTAGGCTGGATGGGCTCGACTTCGCGATCGCCACGAGAGTCCGCTGATCACCCCCCACCGCAGGAGGAGCCCGCGATGCCCACTCGGACCGCCCGCACAACCTGGTCTGGCAGCATCCAGGAAGGAACCGGAACCGTCGTGCTCGTCAGTTCCGGTGTCGGTACGTATGAGGTCAGCTTCCCCAAGCGGGCCGCCGACGACGCCGGGGGCGCGACCAGCCCGGAGGAACTGATAGCGGCGGCGCACTCCGCCTGCTTCGCGATGCAGTTCTCCGCTCTGCTCGGCGGCGCCGGGGGCAGCAATCCGCAACTGGAGGTTAGTGCCGACGTGACTCTCGGCCCTGACCCGGCGGGCGGCTTCCGGATCAGCGGCATCAAGCTGACGGTAAGCGGATCGGCGGAGGGCGTCACGCCGGAGGACTTTGCCCGGATCGCGGCCGAGGCCAAGGCAGCCTGCCCGGTGAGCAAGGCGCTCGCCGGCACCGAGATCTCGCTCGACGTCAAGTAGCAGGATCTCTAGGCGGTCTCGACCTGACTGGCCGACACCAGCCCGAGTTCGGTGATCGACGTCTCGCGCATCTTGAACTTCTGCACCTTGCCGGTCACGGTCATCGGGAACTCCTGCGTGACCCGGACATACCGCGGCACCTTATAGTGCGCGATCTTGCCGCTGCAGAACTCCCGCACGTGCTCGGTCGTCAGCTCGCTGCCCGGCCGCAGCTTGACCCACGCGCACAGCTCCTCGCCGTACTTCGGGTCCGGCACCCCGATCACCTGGACGTCCTCGATGTCCGGGTGGGTGTACAGGAACTCCTCGATCTCGCGCGGGTAGATGTTCTCCCCGCCGCGGATCACCATGTCCTTGATCCGCCCGACGATCTTGAGGTAACCAGCCTCGTCCATCACCGCGAGATCCCCGGTGTGCATCCACCGGGCCGCGTCGATTGCCTCGGCCGTCTTCTCCGGCTCGTTCCAGTAGCCGAGCATGACGGGGTAGCCGCGCGTGCACAGCTCGCCATGCGAGCCGCGCGGTAGCACGAGCCCGGTCTCGGGATCGATGACCTTGATTTCCACGTGCGGGTGGACGCGGCCGACAGTCGACACCCGCCGCTCCATGTCGTCGTCCGCGCGGGTCTGCGTTGATACCGGCGAGGTCTCGGTCATGCCGTAGCAGATCGTCACCTCTTCCATGTGCATCTCGCTGACCACGCGCT
>JASIBJ010000308.1 GCA_030045215.1 Streptosporangiaceae bacterium
CCAGCGATCGCGCCGCCGCACCAGGGGCGGCCAGCCGGCACGCCCTGCAACCGATGGGGCATCCCAGGCTCAGCGCACCACAGCCCACCACGCCCAGGCCCAGCATGGCGCCACAGCTCCTCGCGGCGTGCACGAGCCCGAGACGCCACTGCGCCCGGCCACGTCGGACGAGTCCGCCGCCGGCGGTTCGCAGGGAGCGCAGCGCCCGCGCCGACGGTCCCGGAGTCGCAGTAACTCGGGAGCTGCCGCCGCGGAGTAATGGCCTCGAGCCCTGCTCCTAGCTCAGAGCTGCAGGTCGGCCACGCGGCCGGCATCCAGGTCCGCGGCACCCCCGGCCCAGTCAGCCGGCCTCCGGCCGGCCACGGCCAGAGCGCGGTGCCGCCAGACTCTTTCTGGCCAGGCGCCGCCGCCTCAGGAACTCTTTCAGCGAATCCTGCGTTATTTGTCTGTTACATTTCGGCGAGTTCTCGGTAGGCTGCGACCCCGTGAGCAACCTCAGGTCCCTGCAGATGCCCGAGCAGGTTCGGTCCACGGCGCTGATGACGGCCCGCGGGCCGTTTGCCGTCCTTGAGGCGCAGCCAACCCGCGGCGTTACCCACCGTCGGCCCGCTGTGCTCGTTCCCGGCTATACCGGGAGTAAGGAAGATTTCCTGCCGATCCTGGAGCCGCTGGCCGCGGACGGACGGACTGTGGTCGCGATCGACCAGCGTGGCCAGTACCAGAGTCCGGCCGCGGCGGATCGAGCGGGCTACTCTCCCGAGGCGCTGGCGGCCGACGTGCTCGCCGTAGCCGAGGCGGTCGGCGGAGGCGGCGCCGTCCATCTCGCCGGGCACTCTCTCGGTGGACTTGTCGCCCGCGAGGCGGTGCTGCAGCAAGCTGCAGGCTTCCTGTCACTGACCCTCCTGGGCTCGGGGCCCGGCGCCATCGGCGGGGAGCGCAGCGACGCGCTCAAACAGGCGCTCGCAGCGCTCGACCCGACCGACGGCGTGCAGCCCGATGACCGGACTCACCTGAGCGCGGTGGTCAGGCAGGCGTGGCACGACCGAGACGAGCCGGAGGCCAGAGCGCAAGGCACGAATGAGCACGTCCTTGCATTCCTGAAGGAACGCCGCCTGCGCACCTGCCCGGTCCAGCTGATCGTGCTGGCAAGGTACTTGCTGACCTGCGAGGACCGTACTGACGAACTGGCCGACGTCGTGGCGGCCGGGCTGCCCGCCCTGGTCATCTACGGCGAAAACGACGATGCCTGGCTGCCCGATGAGCAGGACCAGATGGCACGGCGGCTGAAGGCCGAGCGCACGTGCATCCCTGGTGCCGAGCACTCTCCGGCCATCGACGCGCCGGTGACGACCGCCGCCACCCTGACCAATTTCTGGAACGGGGCGGAACGACGTCAGCCGACCGTCCATTCGTGCGGCCGCTCGGAGCGCCCCACGAGCGCGAACGACGGCAGGCCGGCCGACGCTACGCTGCCGACCGTCGCTCAGGCCGCGAGCCAGGCGCCCGCTTGACCCCGCATCACAGCAAACTGGCGCGCTCAGGGTTATTCCGTTCTGTCCGCGGCGGTCTACGCTGCTCGCGATGGATAACGCGTCTTTCCGGCCGACGTCGAGGCAGCGGCGAAACCTGCTGCTGTTCACGATCGGCTGTGCCATCGTCTCAGCCGCGTTGCTGACTGCGGTCTTTGCTGGTCATGTCGATTCCAGCGGCCGCGTACTCGGGTTCGGCCTCGGGTTCGGCATGAGTTTTCTGCTCGGCGCCACGGTCTTGGCGCAGTACCGCCGGGCTTTCACGACATGCTCCGCGGAGGGTATCCAAAGCCGGGGTTTGAGCGGCTCGAAGCGATCCTGTCCCTGGGGCCAGGTCGAGGACATCCGGGTCCGGCAATCTGACCCGCGGCGGCCGCCGCCAACGTTCACGGTGACCGTCTTCACGACCTCAGGTGGCCACTTCACCCTCGGCGCGCCGGTCTCTGGTGGCCTCATGCCCGATCCGGACTTCGAGGCGAAGGTCCGCCGCATCAGGAGCTGCTGGTGGGCCGCCACCGGAATGAACCAGGACCGGGAAATGACCGACCCGATTCCCGGCTACGTTGGCACGGCCCCTTCGGTTCCCGTCCGTGCCGTCGTGCACTGGAGCGTCGGGCTGATCTTCGCGGCCGCCGTCGTCGCCCTCCCGTTCGCGATCAGCGCGGGTGGCCAGGCGCTCGCGGTACGGCTGGGCTCCGGCCAGCCGGGCACGTTTTCGGCCTTGTCGACCAGCTGCGCTGGGACCTGCTTCTGGGTTGGCAACTTCCGCGGTCGCGATGGCGCCGCAGTGCCCGGCCTCGCGATGGCGCCTGGCGCCAGTATCGCCAGCTCCGGCGCCCAAATCCCGGCCGTGTACCCAGGCCACGGCGGGCTGGCCTATCCCACTGGCGGCGGCACGACGTGGATTCCGCTGGCCGTCGTCATCCTGGCGATCGCCGGCTGCGCGCCGGCCACCGCCTACTGGATCATTCGATGGCGGGCGGCGCGCAGGCACCTGGGTCGGCCTGAGCCGCCGCGTGGTCGCGAACTCGGCCAGTATGGACTCGGACTCGTCTTGGCCGCGCTGTTCGTCGTGATAGCGGTCGGCGGCGCCGTGATCGACGTGACCGCGGACGAGATTCCGGCGGCCGGGAGTTTGCCGACAGCGGTGGCCTGCGCGGACTTTAACGCGTGGGTGCAGGCCCAGGGGGACGGCAGCGGCCCGCTGGCAAAGGACCCGGCACTGCTCGCCGAGGCGCAGCAGAATGCCCCGGCTGGGCAGCTGAGCGTCGACCTGGACACCCTGGCTACGGACGTCTCGTCGTCGGTCGCGGCCGGGAATTCTATGGCCGGCCTGGCGGATCAAGTCCAGGCAATTAACGCGATGAAGGCGGTGACCAGCGACTGCTTCGGCTAACTGCGGCCACGGCAGGTACTACGCGGTCGCCGCGAGCGAGTTCGGCCCGGTGCCGGGCAGGTCCGCGAGGCCATCCCACGGTCGCCGCGAGCGAGCCGCCGCGGCGCCTTCCGGGCACTGTGCCCGAAAGTCGCACCAGCCGCAACCAGGTCCCGGCCGCGGCGCGAACGTCGCCGCCGCCTCCGCGGCGTCCTGCCGGTAGCGGTCGTCGGCAGCCGCGCACTCGCTGGCGATGTCCTCGGCCCTGCGCAGCTGACGCGCAAGCGACTCCTGCGTGTGCTCGAAGGCCAGTACCGTCCCGGTGGACAGGTGATGCAGTTCGACCCGCCGGCAGGGGCGGCGCATCACGCGCTCGGCAGCAAGCGCGTACAGTGCCAGCGCGAGCGAGCCACGCGCGTCATCTGCGGTCAGCACGTGTCGGCCGGTCTTGTAGTCGACGACCACAAGGTCGCCAGGCCCTCCGTCAGCTGCGGGCCTGGCATCGAGTCGGTCGATCCGGCCCGACACTGCGATCAGGTCGGTCCTGGTGGCTACTGTCCGCTCCACTCCGAGCGGCTCGACAGCCGGGTCCAGCCGCGCAACGTAGTCCTCGACCATGCGCCGGCACTCGCGCCGGTGCGCGTCCGCTTGCGCATCATCGGCAAAGCCGTCGGAAATCCACCCGCTGTCGAGCAGGTCGCCCGCGGCGGTCACGGTGCGTTCGCGGCGCGGCAGCCGCCACCAGCCGGCGAGCGCGTTATGGACGCTGGCACCCAGGCTGTTGTGAGCCCAGGGCGGGCCCTTCGGCGGCGGCGGCCGGTCCAGGTAGGTCATCCGGTACCGGCGCGGGCAGTCGAGCCAGGTGACAAGCCTCGTCGGCGTGCACGGATAGAGGCGCCTTGGCATGCCGTCGAAGCCGAGTTGCTCCACCTTGCCATCCTGGCCCGAAGCAGGCCTGACGGCCAGCCGACACCCCACCGAGGGCAAAACCGGCAGCTGTCTCGGCCCCTCAGTACTCCCCGTCGGGTTCGAGCGGCCCGGTCTGACCCGCCGCCACCCAGCCATCGAATCGCTTCTCTGCGACCGCCACCGTGAACTCATCACCATGGCCGGGCAAGATCCGGGTCTTGGCTGGCAGGGTCAGGACCTGCGCGCCAATTGCGTCCAGCTGCCTGCCCCAGTTCGGGTACCCGTCCTCGCGGGGCACGGGCCCGGTCTCGGAAACCACGTCGCCGGTGAAGACAGCCTGGAGTTCCTCGCAATACAGGCAGACCGAACCGCGGCTGTGGCCGGGGGCATGCAGCACCTCGAGGGTAACCCCGGCAACCTCGAACTGTCCGCCGTCCTCCATCTCGATGTCCGGGTCGCCATCGTGAACGTCGCGCCATTCCCGGCGGTCGGCTGGGTGCAGCGCAACCGGTGCCTCGTCGCGCTCGGCTACAGCGAGCGCCGCACCGCAATGTCCGGCATGCCCGTGCGTGCATATGACGGCGAGGATCTCCCGATCCCCAACAGCCTCAAGCACGGCGTCCGCATCGGTGCCGGGATCGATGATGATGACCTCCTCGTCATCTCCGACAATCCAGCTGTTCGAGGTGCCTGGCACCTTGTCAATGCGCGCATCTTGTCCGCTCATGTACCTGCCGCCTCTCGGGGTCCTGCGTTAACTTTGGGCAACGATAGTCGTGACCGAGCCGGCACTGAGTGAACGGCGCCAGCCAGCCGGTCAGGCCGCGGTAACCGGCACGGCGCCGGAGGCGCGGTCCACCAGTTGGTGGTAGGCGTCCTCCGGTGCGAGCACGGTCCCGATACGGAACCCGGTCAGCTCGCCGTGGTCGTCGCTGCCGCCAGAGGCAACAAGACGCAGACGGGAGGCGAGTCCGGCCAGCCGGCCCCGCTCCGCCTCATCGTGCTGCGGGTGATAGACCTCAATCCCGGTCAGGCCGACGGCAGCCAGCTCGGCAACTACCTCATCCGGGGTGCGCCAGCCACGCTGTGATCCGCGCGGGTGCGCGAGAACTGTAACCCCGCCCGCGCCGTTGACCAGGCGGATTGCTCGGGCCGGGTCAAGGGCGTACCTGGGTACGTGCGCGCGGCCGCCCGGCCCGATCCACTCAGGGCTGAACGCGTCCTCGACCCGCGCCACGACACCCGCATCGACCAGCGCGCGAGCGATATGCGGGCGGCCGACGACGCCGCCCGCCGCGATCTCGCTGACCTGATCCCAGGTCACGGGGGCGCCGAGCGCGGCGAGCTTGTCCACCATCGCGCGGGCGCGATACAGGCGGCTCTCCCTGATCTCGGCCATCTCCCCAGCCAGCCGGTCATCGGCCGGGTCGAACAGGTAGGACAGGATGTGCACGCTGTGACCTTCCAGCCGACACGACAACTCCGTTCCCGGCAGCAAGGTCAGCCCAGGCGGGAGTGCGGCCGCGGCCTCGCGGTGCCCCGACACCGTGTCGTGGTCGGTCAGGGCGATCACATCAAGACCTGCCGCAGCGGCCCGGCGCATGACGTCCGCGGGCGGCTGCGTTCCATCGGATGCGGTGCTGTGAGAATGCAGGTCGGCGCGCATTAAGGGGACATTAACCCGGCAGCTGCGGTGAGAGTGCCCCGAATGGCAGGTCCAGGTCCTGACCCGGATCCCGCAGGTCACGCAGCGGCAGCGGCTCGACCAAGAGCATGCCCGCGGTTTCTGGCCACAGCACGAGCCACAACCAGTTCCCGCTGACCTCGCCGGCGAAGGCCGCCCGATCCTCTGTCTCGACGTTCCAGAGCGGGAACTCGTGATTGGCGAACTGGACCACGCCGGCCGGCGGGCCTTTGGCGAAGTGCGAGCCTGGGTCAGGCCCGTCAATGCCCGCGAACCTCGCCCCCAGGCCTACCCCTGGCTCTTCCGATATGAGCATCATCTCGGCCGGGCCGCCGACCGGGTTCGGACCCGATAGGGCCACCGAACAGCCGCGGGTGCCGGTCCGCTCGTCGCCGGCCGCCGCAAATCCGGTGACAAGCCACCCCTGGGGCAGCGGCCAGGGCACCCAAACCGGTACGCGCGCCTGGCGCAGTACTCCCTCCAGACCCTCCTGAGACGGGCTCAGCGCGGACCGGAGCGGGTGAACCTCGCCGTGCTGGCCGCAGTGGTAAGCGCTCGACCACACGCTGGGCTCGCGTACGACGGAATTACACCGCGGGCACGTCAGTACGGGTCTCATTTCACTCAGCGTTATCCCCCAGATCGCCTGGGTCAAATACCTACTCAACAGTACCTGGTCAGGCTGGGGCATACTGGCCGCGTGAGGTCACCAAAATCGCGCGGTACCGCGGCTGCCGGGCCAGCCGCCCGGCCAGTTGAGTGCGTCGGTGCGGTACTGCGGGATGAAGACGGACGAATCCTTCTGGTACTGCGCGGGCATGAGCCGAGCATGGGCCTGTGGTCGATCCCCGGCGGCCGGATCGAGCCGGGCGAGAGTGACCAAGAGGCGGTCGTCAGGGAAGTCCGCGAGGAAACGGGGCTACAGGTGACCTGCGGCCCCTTGCTCGGCTCAGTAGACCGGCCGGGCCTGGCGATCAGGGATTATCAGGCCTTCGTCACCGGCGGCACGCTGATGGCGGGAGACGACGCCGACGCGGCCCGCTGGGCTAGCCCGGCTGAGGCTGAGGCACTAGACGCAGCCGGTGGACTCACCGCCGACCTGCTGGCCACGCTGCGCTCCTGGTCCGTCCTGCCGCCCGCTGGCGCCTCCTGACTCGCGCGAAGCGCCGATCCGCCCGCGGCCCTTCCGCATATGCAGCATTCCGGGCGCAGACCGCTTAGTCGACGGCGCTACCGTCGCCCGCCCGCGACACCTGAGTTCTTGGCTGGCCGGCGACGTCCGAAGCTGCGATCCCGACCACCGTCGCGGCGGCGCACGCGCTGAGGGCTAGCGCGCTCACATGCGGTGCGAGAAGCCCGAGCAGGGCGAGGACCGCTAGCCCGACCACCCGCGGCCAGGAAATCCGTCGCCATACGTCCAGCTTGAACGCCAGGTGCCCGGCCACGTAGAGGGCGGGCCCGCCCAGAACAAGCCATGCCGTGGACGCCACCCCGACCGACCGCGGCGCGGTGAGCACGACGTCGTCCGCTGCCGCCGTGAGGATAATGCCCCCGACCATGATCGGGTGGATGTAGTGATACGCCGACCGGCCAAGTCGACCAGGGTCGGACGAGCCGGCAATAAGCCTCGCGCCTTCGTCCGCGCTGCGGTCGAAGTACAGCCACCACAGCGCGACGCTCCCAAGGAACGCGACGAGGAAGGCCAGCACCGTGGGGGCATCCGGTGCGCCCGGACGTGCGAGCGGGCCGGCTATCAGGCCGGCCAGGGTGGCGCCGGTCACGACGATCGATTCCCCGAAAGCGATCAGGATGAACGCCTGGCATCGCTCGGCGAAGTGACCGCCTTCGATATCCCACTCCCGAGTACTGGCCCGTCCCAGACCAGGCGTGAAGAACCCGACAGCCCCCCGAGCAGATCCACGCTCACGGCCGCGAGCCACAACAGCGCACGAGCCAGAGTGCCCGGCGTCAGCCCGCCCGCGACGGCCAGCGCCCCGCTGACGCAGCACCAGACGAGGATCCGCTGGTAGTTGTGGGCCAAAGGCAGGTACTCACCACCGGGTGGCTGGCCGCGCAGCGCCACGACCGCGAACGCGCTCCGGCCAATCTGCATCACCGCGTAGGCCAGGCCGACCAGCCAGCCGGTCGACCTGAATGCGCCGGGCAGTGCGGCCGACATCGCGAGGCTGACGAGCATCAGCCCGAGCAGCAGGAGCCGGACCGGGATCTTCTCCGGGTCGAACCAGTTGGTCACCCACGTCGTGTAGGCCCACAGCAGCCATACCATCGCCAGCAGCAGGGCCGCCTGGAGCGCGCCGATCGCGGTCCGGTGACCCAGCAGGAAGTTCGACAGCTGCGTGATCGCGAACACGTAGACAAGATCGAAGAACAGCTCAACATTGGTGACGCGCCGCCGCCCGCTGGCCCGCTCGCGCACCAGGCTGGGACCCGATCTCTCGGCCAACCCACCTCTCCTGTCCAGCCGGAGGCGGCCTAGCCGGGAGCCGGCGGCTCGAATCGCGTCGTCCTGGACAGCCCCGCGGCCCGGCCCCTGGCCGCCGCGACCATGGCCATCTTGCGCGATGCCTCGTCGATCATCTCGCTGTCCAGCATCGCGGCACCAAGGCCCCGGCCGGTGTAAAAGTCGTAGGCCTCCAGAAGCAACTCGGCTCGGTCGTATTCCCCCTGGCCGGGAGAGAAGGCCCGATTGACCACCTCCACCTGGCTCGGATGCACGACCCACTTGCCGTCGTAGCCGAGCGCGGCCACGCTGGCCGCGCTCCGTTCCAGCCCGGCGATGTCCTGGATCGCTGCATACGGGCCGTCGATGGCCTGCACTCCGTGCGCACGCGCGGCCACGAGGATTCGCATGTGCGCGTAGTGAAACGCATCGCCGCCTGCGTATCCGGTCGGCTGCGCGCCGACGCTGAGCGACCGCATGCCCAGGCTCGCCACGAAGTCGGCAGGGCCGAATACAAGCGCCTCAAGCCGGGGCGAGGCCGCCGCGATCTCATCCGCGCTGGCGAGCCCGGCTGCGTCTTCGATCTGCGCCTCAATCGCGATCCGGCCTGGCGGCAGCCCGGTAGCCAGCTCGACCTGGCTGAGCAGGAGGTCCAGCCAGATGATGTGGCGCGGCCCGAGGACCTTCGGCAGCACAATCGCGTCGAGGCAGTCGCCCGCCTGCTCGACGATCTCGACCACGTCGCGGTACGCCCAGCCGCTGCTGGCGTCGTTGACCCGGACCGCCCTGACCTTGGCCCCCCAGCCGCCAGCTCGCAGCGCCTCGGCGACCAGTTCCCGGCTGCCGGCCTTTGCCGAGGGTGCTACCGAATCCTCGAGGTCAAGGAATACCTCGTCAGCGGGCAGACCGCGCGCCTTCTGGAAGAAGCGGGGATTGCTGCCGGGAACCGCGAGGGTTGTCCGGCGCGATCTGAATGCCCGTGCGCTCACAGGCGCCGAGCCTATCGGGCGGCCGGCACCGCAGCCGGTACAGGCGGGCCGGGCCGCTACTGACCGCGCACGAGTCGCAGTTGCGGCTCCGGCTCAAGCGGCCGGATCGACAGCTCCCTGAAGTCATCCGCCGCGTCGTACTGACCCGAGTAGTCGCACAGTTGGGCCAGCGCCTCGACCAGGTTGTCGATCCGCCCGTCAAGCCGACGGATGTCGAGCTCCGTATAGGCCAGCCTCGCCTGCATGTCGCGTCGCCGAGCCCACGGTCCGTTGCCGCGCCAGTACCTCAGCTCCGCCGCGATGGTAGCGGTCAGGCCCTGCCGGGCCGCCTCATGATTGGGCATAGCGAGATCCCCTTCGTCGTAACACGGCGTGTCCAGCCCGCAGTCCCCCCGCTAGCTGGGGCGGCCCCGTGGACACCGAATCTCGTTGCCCTTACGGCCGACGCAGCAATAATGTCCGAGCGCAACCAGCCAAGAAGGCCGAACGGCAGGCTGCCCGTATTCGCACCGAATCACTCCGGCCTGGCGGTACGTGGACCGGCACGCCTGGTCCGGCCATAGCATGGGACCATGTCCACAGACTCGATAGCTGCGGCAGCCGGCGTCGGCGGTTTGCCGACGATTGAGCAGGTCACGCAGGCCCTGGCCGGGGTAAATGACCCGGAGATCCACCGCCCCATCACCGACCTGGACATGGTGAAGCACGTCGAGGTCGGCGCCGACGGCACCGTTGTGGTGCAGGTCTGGCTTACGGTGGCTGGCTGTCCGCTCCGCGAAACCATCACCAGGGACGTGACCGCGGCCGTTGGCAGGCTGCCCGGAGTCAGCGCCGTCCGGGTGGACCTGGACGTAATGAGCGAAGATCAGCGCCGGGGCCTCCAGAACAAGCTGCGCGGCGGGGCGGCCGAACGAGAGATTCCGTTCGCGAAACCGGGATCGCTCACCAAGGTCTACGCGATCGCCAGCGGCAAGGGCGGCGTCGGTAAGTCGTCCGTCACCGTCAATGTTGCCGTCGCCATGGCTGCGGCCGGGCTGAAGGTGGGCCTGCTCGACGCCGACATCTACGGGCACTCGGTGCCGAGGATGCTCGGCGTGACCGGCCGGCCCACGCAGGTCGAGCAAATGATCATGCCGCCCACCGCGAACGGAGTGGTGGCCATCTCCAGCGGCATGCTGAAGAAAGGCAATGAGCCGCTTCCGCTGCGCGGCCCCATCCTGCACCGGCTTTTGCAGCAGTTCCTCGCGGACGTGTACTGGGGCGACCTGGACGTCCTGCTGATGGATCTGCCGCCGGGCACGGGAGATGTGGCTATCTCGGCCGCGCACCTCGTGCCCGGATCCGAGCTGGTTGTCGTCACGACGCCGCAGCTGGCCTCGGCCGAGGTCGCCGAGCGAGCCGGATCGCTGGCGCTGCAGCTACATCAGCGCGTCGCCGGCGTCATCGAGAATATGTCCTACCTGCCGTGTCCGCACTGCAACGAGCGTGTGGATGTCTTCGGCTCCGGCGGCGGCCAGGCGGTCGCCGACACGCTGACCAGGCTGACGGGCGCTCCGGTCCACGTCCTTGGTGAAGTGCCCATCGATACGAGGCTGCGCGAGGCTGGGGACGCCGGCCGACCGCTCGTGTTGTCGGACCCGGACTCGCCCGCTGCACAGCAGCTACGCAAGATCGCGGAGAGCCTGGCCGGGAGGAGCCGGGGTCTGGCCGGTCGGCAGCTCGGCCTCACACCGCTCTGACCTCATCGACCGCTCCGAAGCTGGTCGCGGTGCATAGGCCGGCGCCTAGCCTGCGAAGAAGGCCTGTCGATTCTCGCCAGGACGTGGCGCTGGTCAGTGTCGGCCGACTCCGGCAGCACCGGCTCAGGTGGCCTCGGCATCGTAAGGCGGGCTCTCGCCCGGCTGGAGCGGCGTGGTCTGCGTCACCTGATTGGGCCGGGCGGCGCCGTTCCCGACCGCCGCCGAACCGCCGAGCAAGGTTCCTTCGCCAGTGAGCTCGTTGATGACGTGCTTGCGGACGAAGTGCTTCGGATTCAGATCGGCGATGTCGAACTGCTGGGTGAACTGGGTGAACTCGGGGCCCAGGCTGTCCGATAGCTCGGATTTGGCTCCCTCGGCCATCCGGCGGAGCTCACGCAGAAGACGCCCGGCCTGTGCGGCCATGGCAGGCAGCCGCTCCGGGCCGAAGATAATCAGCGCGAGAACGCCCAGCACGAGCAGCTTGAGGAAGGACAGGTCGAAAAGCACCAGGCGCTCCAGGTAGCCGGGCCGGCGAGCACGTACACCGCTTCGCTCCAGACTAAACCGTCTTGGCCACTCACCCGAATGCCCTGCTGGCGAACGCCCGGCGTCGGTCAGGAAAACTGAATCAAGACGGCGCGGATCCCAGCTTCATTGTGCTCGTATACGTCTGCCCGGCCTGAGTGAACGTGACGCTCGTCTTGCTGCCCGGCGCCATTGCCATGATCGCGTCCAGCAGGGTGTCGGCGTTGTTGATGGTCTGGCCGTCGAACCTAGTGATCACGTCTCCTGGCTGCAGGCCCGCCATGGCAGCCGGGCCGCCGGGCGTGACCGTGGACGTGCTGCCAGCCTTGGCCGGCATGATCTCGGCCCCGTTACCGCCCCAGCCGGCAGCGATCTGAGCTCCGATGACGGCGTGGGTCGCATACCCGGTTCTGATGATCTGGAGTGCGACCCGCCTAGCCTGGTTGATCGGTATGGCGAAACCGAGGCCGATGCTGCCGCCCTGGGTGCCGGTCAGCGGGTTGTTGCCGAGCGTGTCGATCGCCGCGTCCACCCCGATGACCTGGCCCTGGGCGTTCACCAGCGGGCCGCCCGAGTTTCCCGGGTTAATCGGCGCGTCCGTTTGAATCGCGTCGAAGTAGACCTGCGGCGAGTTACCGGTCTGGCCAGGCTGCACCGGCCGGTTGACGGCGCTGACAATTCCGCTGGTCACGGTGCCGGCCAGGCCTAGCGGCGAGCCGACGGCGAGCACCGGATCGCCGACGTCGACGCCGGTGGAGTTACCGAGCGACAAGGCCGGGAGCCCGGTGACGCCCACAGCCCTGATGACGGCGATGTCGGAGTAGGGATCGCGTCCCACCAACTCGCCTGGGGCTGACTGGCCATTGCTGAAGTACACCCGGAGAGCGGCGTTGTTAAGCTCCCCGTCCAGGGTGACGACGTGATTATTGGTCACGATGTAGTCGCCCTGAATGATGAATCCGGAGCCCGTGCCCACTCCGCCGTTGACCTTGATCATCACGACGCTCGGTGTGACCCTGGCGGCGATCCCCGCGACTGAGGTCGCCGGACGGTTGGTGAGCGCGGGCGGGACGGTTCCCAGGGTGTAGGTCGGATTGATCGTCGAGATGCCGGCCGTCCGCAGCACTATGAACCCGCCGATCACGCCGCCCAGCAGAGTGCAGACCAGAGCCAGGCCACCCGCTGCCAGGGCGAGGCGCCGGCCACGTAGCCAGCCCGGCAGGCTGTCCCGCCTGTCACGGCCGGCACTCTCCCGGCCGGCACTCTCCCAGGCGGCACTCTCCCAGGCGGCACTGCTGGGCCCGGCATTCTCCTGGCCGGCACTATCGGGGCTGGCGCTCTGGGGCCCGGCATTCTCCTGGCCGGCACTATCGGGGCTGGCGCCGGGATAGCTGGTGCCGGTGCCGTAGCCATTACGGAGCGGAGCCACCGCATCCGGGCTAGACACTGACGCGCCAGGGCTAGACACTGACGCGCCAGGGCTAGACGCAGCTGACGCGCCAGGGCTAGACGCTGACGCTCCAGGACTAGACGCGGCTGAGCCGGAGGCGCGCGCGAGGCCAGGCAGCCGCCACCAATCCTTCAATTTTCTCCGGTTTTGTCGCTTATCAGGGAATCCATCGATGGCGGTCTCTTCGTCGACCACGGCCTCAGAGGATGCGCACGCAGCACCATCAGGTCCGCTGGCCCCGGCGCCGCCACCGGCAATCTCCGTCTGTCCCGGACCCGGGTCCTCGCTGACGGGGTCGGCCCATGCTCCCGGCAGGAGCGCCCCGGACTTACGACGCAGCGAGTCCCACCTTGCCCGGCCGGCAGGCGTCCGGTCATCGATGTCACCGGACTTCGCGAAGCGATTAAATGCCTCAAAATCTGCGATCCGGTCGGCCTCCGGCATCTCAGTCGCGCCCTGGACTGAACGCGCCGAACCGCCGTCACTCGAATCGGCTCGATCGCCGGTATTGCCGGAATCGTCAGGATCGCGCGGCTGGTCTAGCTGGCCAGGCCGGTCGACCGCATCGTCGTCCCTCGGCTGCCCGGACATGATCTGCCTCCCCGTGACGGCACCCCGTGGCATGATCGACCAGCCGCCGTCGCTGGATATGCCCTATGCCGGGATGATTAGGCGTCGTCAGCGGAATGGGTTTGCCCAGGAGACAAGCCGCCGGAAACCGCGGTCCAGCCGGGTCCAGAAGTCTGGCGATTCACCGTGCGCCAGCGCGGCAACGACCTGGTCAACGGTCGCGGACGGCGCGTCAGCGACGACTGTGAACACGTAACCGTCGCTCGACCAGGCAATCGTCTGGTCCTCGGAGTCGCTGGTATAAGCGTCATGACCTGCGACCGCGATCCGCTGCCAGCCCGCGAGGTGGGCGGGCAGGGCCCCGCGCTGCACGAACAGCGAGATCACCAGCAGCCCGTCTGAGTACGACAGGCCGATCACCGGACCGTTGGCTGAGGTCGTCTCGCTGGCGGCGAATAGCACCATCTGGTTGGGCAGTTCAACCGGGAGCGGCCAGCCCTGGCGTCGAAGCGACATGATCGCGGCCTGGCTCAGCTGCTGGTTCCATGGCAGCGCTCCCGCTGCCGGCATGCCGCCGAGTGAGGCGGGCCCAATCCGCAGGTCGGTGAGGCTGATGTCGCTGACCAGCCGGGCGTGGTCGTCGAAAAGCTGGCGGCGCAGAGGCAGCTTGGTCCGTCCGTCAAGCCAGTACCTGGCGGCCAGGGTGCCGTCGGGCCGTTCGACTGTGATCAGTACGGCCGGGCGGCCGTCCGCGGAGCTTGCCCCGGCGTATTGGAGCACGTAGCCCGACTGCAGCAAGGTGAGCTGCTCGGCCGAGATCATCATCGAGCTACTCGGGGCCGGCTCGGCCGCGCTCGCCGCGGATTCCTGGCCGCCGTTGGCGCTGACCGGCTGAGCCACGGTCTGACCGCCTGGCCGGTGCCAGACGTCGGCCACCGACACGCGAGCTCCGGCTGGCCCCCATGAGCGGGAGACCAGGACCGCGCTGAACGCGGTGTTACGGCAGGCCGCCGCGGCCTGACTCATGAGCCGAAGCCCTGCGCGTGCCGCCCCGGTCGGGCGCGGCATCAGCACCCGGTGCGCGACCGTCCGCTTGGGCCAGGATTGATAGGCGACCGCTGTGCCGCCGGCCCTGTCGTGCACTGCCAGGGCAACCGCGGAGGATCCGGCGAGGACAAACACCGCGGCCGCGCTGGCGACTCGCCAGTAGGAGGTCTGCTGCGTCACGGAAGTGTGCGAGATTGATTCTCGGTACTCGAAGGGCCGGTCTTCGACTCCATCAGGCCGCGCATGTAAATGCCGTTCATGCCGTCGTGCTCGAGCAGGAACACGTCGACCGACGGGGTTACCTTGGGCGCGGGAGCCTGGGCTTGCGGATCACCTCCCGCGATGAATGCGGCTGTCCCCAGGCCGGCCAGGAA
>JASIBJ010000309.1 GCA_030045215.1 Streptosporangiaceae bacterium
CGCCGCCGCGGCCTTCGCCGAGCCCCCCGCAGTCGGCTTCGCCGAGCCGACGGCCGTCGTGCCGCCCACCGGCGGGCTTTCAGCTGGCTGGGGCGGACGACCAGCGGACTGGGGGCGACGACCCCCTAGATCCCCCAGCGGTTCCGACCTGCCGGAAGAGCAGACCGACGCCGGCATGAGCACCGCTGAGGCGAACGACCAGGGGCTGCCGGTCCGGGTACGGCAGGCCAGCCTCGCCCCGCAATTGCGCGATAGCCGACCGAGCATGAGTCCCCCCCCGACTGCCAGCGACGACACGACCAGCTCACCGGAGTCCATGAGCAGCACCATGAGCGCGCTGCAGCGCGGATGGAGACTCGGCCGGGCCGAGGCCGATGGCACGCTGCCGAGGCGGACGGCGGACGCAGGTCCGGGCTACGACGTTTTCCGCAAATCCGCCGCACCTAAGCACGCGGACGCTGGAACGGATGAAGCCGATCAAGATGTTACCGACTAGCACCAACTCGGCATCGGCAGGGGAGGCCATGTAATGAGCCGGCAAGGCACACTGGATTGGTTGCTGGACGATCTAGTCGAGCGAGTGGCGCAAATCGACAAGGCAGTGCTGCTGTCCAGGGATGGACTGTTGATCGGCGCTTCGGCGACACTCAGTCGCGAGGACGCCGAGCACATGTCCGCTGTCGCCGCGGGCTTCCAGAGCCTGGCCAGAGGCGTCGGTCAGTACTTCGGTGGCGGCGCGCCACGCCAGACGATCGTGGAACTGGAGACGGCATTCCTGTTTGTCACGGCCGCTGGCGAAGGCAGTTGCCTGGCCTTGCTGGCCTCCGCCGACGGCGACGCAGGCCATATCGCCTATGAGATGGCGGTACTGGTCAGGCGCGTGGGCGAGCACATGGCAGTCAATAACCGGCCATCGATCGACACGGCCGAAGCAGTGTGAGGTCGGTGCCCGATGGTCCCTGGCACGACCGTGATGCGGGTCCGGTCGTCCGGCCGTACGCGCTTACCGGCGGCCGTACGCGCCCACGGGGCGAGAGCTTCGACCTGCTCGCCGTGGTTGGGTCGGCAGTCGATGCCAGGGCGATCGACCGGATGATTCTCGAACCCGAGCAGGCTCACGTACTGCGGTTTTGCCGGAGGCCAACGTCGGTCGCGGATCTCGCATCCGAGCTCGACCTGCCACTCGGGGTTGTGAGGATCATGCTTTCTGACATGCGTGAGCGCGGACTGATCACTATCGGCAAACCGGTCCGCACTGGACTGACCGACCCGCGAGTTCTAAAGGATGTTGTTGATGCTCTCCGCAGGCTATGACCAGGACCGGCCCGACGTCTCGCCGGTCTCGATCAAGATCCTGATCGCCGGCGGATTCGGCGCGGGCAAGACCACGATGGTCGGTTCCGTGAGTGAGATCCGGCCGTTGCGAACCGAGGAGACGCTCAGCGAGCCCAGCCTGCTCGTGGACGACCTCGACGGCGTTGAGGCGAAGACCACGACCACCGTCGCCATGGACTTCGGCCGGATCACTGTCCGCGATGACCTTGTTGTCTACTTGTTCGGCACGCCCGGTCAGCACCGCTTCTGGTTCATGTGGGATGAGCTGGCACTGGGGGCTCTCGGCGCGGTTGTGCTCGCCGACACCAGGAGGCTCGCCGACAGCTTTCCTTCCGTCGACTACTTCGAGCGCTGCGGCATACCGTTTGTCGTCGCGGTTAACTGCTTCGAAGGCGCCAAGCGGTTCCGGCCCGAGGCCGTGAGGACGGCACTCGACCTCGATCCGGGCGTGCCGGTCGTGCTCTGTGATGCGCGACACCGCCCATCCTGCCGAGACGTCCTGGTCACACTGGTCGAGTACGCGATCCAACTGCTCAGCAGCGCCGACCCCGTCGGTGCCGGCTAGCCGGGTTCACGGCCCAGTCGACATCGCGCCGGAACACAATCGCCGCGGGCCAGGATCGCCGCCGAATCAGGATCGCCAGATCACCGCGAGCGCACAGTCATCTGCCCTTTGCCCGGCCATCTGCATGGTCTGCACCAGTTGGGCCGCGCCTGAGCCAAACCCGCTCGTGACCAGGTGATCCGCCTCGCCAAGCAGCCTGTCGATCCCGGCGTCGATGTCGCGGCCCGGCACCTCGATCAGCCCGTCCGTATACAGCATGAGCGCATCCCCCGGCCGCAGCGTGCCGCGGTCCGGCCTGATGCGCAGGTCGGCAACGACCCCGAGGACGATTCCCCGAGCCGAAGTCAGCCGCCAGCGGCCGCTGCCCGCCTCAAACTGGGCTGCGGGCGGGTGACCGGCCGAGGCGATCGTAAAGTCCCCCGTCGCGAGGTCGAGAGACAGGTGTACGGCCGTCACGAACACCTCCGCCAGCCCGCCGCGCTGCAGGTAGGAGTTGCAAGCAGCCAGGAAGTCCGACTGGGGCACTGAGCCGAGGAGTCCCCCGAAGGCACCCGAGAGCATCAGCGCCCTGGTGCCCGCGTCGATCCCTTTGCCAGCCACGTCGACGAGTGCCACCTCCAGCACCTTGCCGTCGCAGGCAGATACGAGAAAATCGCCCCCGAATGAGGACCCGCCGGCCGGCCTGAGTACCGAGACCGAGTGCCAGCCATCCGGCAGGTCCGGTATCTTGCTCTGCGCCCTGATCCGGTCCCGCAGGTCGATGAGCATCTGGTCCCCGCGCAGGCCCTGCACGCCAAGCTTCGCCCTCGTGCGGGCGAGCACATCGGCGAAGATCGCGGTGATGATGATGGTTGCCACGATGCCAGGGCCAGCCTCATGCTCCAGCCAGTCGTAGGCAAGCATGGCGGCGGCTACGCAGAACAGGATCCGCAGCGCTCGCGGCCAGAGCAGCAAGCCGCCGGCGAGGATTGGCAAGATGAGGACGCCGGGCGAAATCCAGTCGCCCGGCACGCGGACTGCGGCGACGCCGATGGCAACAACCACCGCGGCTAGGCCCAGCGCCAGCCGCCTGTTCCTGGTGATGAGCTGCCGCCTGACGAGGCCGCGCTGGCGACCGGCGGCCGTCTTGGCCGCGGTCCAGAACCGACGGTAGAACGTGACAACCATACTGCCGGCACTGTATCGGTCCGGAGCCGTGCATCCCATATGCGGCAGCCGGCCCGCGCACTGCTGACGGGCCCGACTCGATCCTTCGGATCGGCGACTACGCCGGGCTCAGGGCGCCTCACCCCGCGTAAACGACTCGCCGCAACGGGCCCCGGCCGGTACTAATACAGTCATGGCCGAGACATATCTGATCCGGACAATTAACGCAGACGAATTCGCCGATCTGACCCAGGTGGCAGCCTCAGCGTTCGGTCAGAGCTTGCCGGACGAGGGCATCGAGCACGAGCGCAAGCTGCTTGAGTTTGACCGGACTATCGCCGCGCTCGACGGCGACCAGATGGTCGGCTCAGCCGCCGCTTACTCCGTCCGGCTCACGGTGCCGGGAGGCAGCGCAGCAGCGGCGGGCATCACATTCGTCAGTGTGCGGCCCACCTATCGCCGGCGGGGCATCCTCACCAGCCTCATGAGCTGGTTGCTGGCGGACGCGGTGCGCCGGCATGAGCCCCTGGCGATCCTGTTCGCAACCGAGGCCAGCATTTACGGGCGGTTCGGCTTCGGCATGGCGTCGATGCATCAGCGTCTGAAGTTCGGCCGCGGAGAGGGCACACTGGCGGCTGGCGCTGAGGCGCAAGGAAAGCGAACGCCGCGCCTCAGGGAAGCGGAGGCCTTGGCCGCCAGGGACGACCTGGCGAGCGTCTTTAACGCGGTCCTCCCCCGCCAGCCTGGCACGCTGGCCAGGGAGGCCAAGTGGTGGGACCACATCCTCGCCGATCCGCCCGCCTTGCGGCCCTCTGGCCTCTCGCCGCTACGCTGCGTGATCGCCGAAGATGACGCCGGGCCGCGCGGATACGCGCTCTATCGGACGCAGCTGACCTGGGACGAGGACCATTTGGCGGCGGGAACGCTGCGGGTCAGGGAACTCACGGCCATCGATCCGCCGGCTACGGCGGCGCTCTGGACCGACTTGCTCAGCCGGGATCTGACCAGCGAGGTCATCGCGCAGATTCGGCCGATCGACGACCCGGTGCTGGCGATGCTCGCCGATCCGGGGCGCGCCCGGCCAGCGCCAACCGACGGGCTCTGGCTGCGGCTCGTCGACCTGCCTGCGGCGCTGTGCATGCGCCGCTATTCGGTCGCCACCGACCTCGTGCTCGAGGTCAGCGACCAGTTCCTGGGTACCAACGCCGGCCGCTGGCGGCTGCGCACCGGAGGTCCGGATGCGAGCGAGCCCGCGGCCTGCGACCGAACCGGAGAGCCGGCCGATCTGCGGCTCTCGGTGCAAGCTCTTGGCGCTGGTTTCCTCGGCGCGCCGAGAGTCGGCCAGTTGGCGGCGGCCGGCCACATCGCCGAACTGACTCGGGGCTCGCTGGCCCGGCTCGGTACGGCCATGTCGTGGGACCGAGCTCCGTTCAGCCCGATGATCTTCTAAGCCGTCGCCGGCCGCGGCGGCCGGCTGGCGCGGCGCGGCCGCTCGGCTCAGACTGGAAGAAACGGCCGGGAGATCCAGGCGAGGGTGACGATGTCAGGCATGAAGATCTCGCTCGACGCCGCGATGCGGGCGCGGGACGTCTCCAAGCCAACCGCAGCCGACGAGGCGGATGCCGAGCTCACCGCGTCGCTGCCGCGGACGCGGCCGGAACAGCCGGCCGCCCCGGCCGCGAGCCGTGCCGCCAGAGCCGTGGTCCACCATCGCGGCCACAGGGTCCAGCGACCGGCCGGGCCGCCCGACCCCGAATTCGGCCCTGACGCGGCAGCCGAGGTCGTGCCGCCGCGCGATTCCGGCACCGAGCCGGCGCAGAGCCAGCCGGGCCGGGCCGGGCGGCCGCGGCGACGTGGACGGTCCAGGTTAGGCATACTGGGCGTCCACGGCAGAAAAGGCCCGGGTCAGGGAGACGATCGCGCGCCCCGGTCAGGCCCGGAGGCGCGGACGAGCGACTCTGGCTCGACGGACGCGCGCACGAATGCGTCGAGCCCGCCGCAGGAGCGCAATCAGGCGGATCCGGGCAGCGGAGGAAGCTGGCCAGTCCGCTCGTAGTCGGCGATCATGTCGAGCCGACGGATGTGCCGAGGTGCCTCGGAGAAGGCAGTCTGCACGAAGACCTGGGCAAAGCTCACGGCATCGGCTATCGGGTACTCCCGCGCGCCCAGGCTCAGCACGTTCGCGTTGTTATGCAACCGCGCCAGCTGCGCGGTCTCAGTGCTCCAGGCCAGCGCCGCACGCACCCCGCGGATCTTGTTGGAAGCTATTTGTTCGCCGTTACCCGATCCGCCGATCACGATCCCGAGACTGCCGGGATCGCCAACTGCCCGGCTGGCCGCCCGCATCACGTACACCGGGTAGTCATCATCGGGGTTGTACGTATCGGGCCCGCAGTCCACGGGCTCATGGCCCGCATCGGTCAACCACTTAACCAGGGCGGCCTTGAGCTCGAAGCCGGCGTGGTCGGATCCCAGGTATACGCGCACAGGGTCAGTCTGGCACGGCCCCGACTTTGCCTGCGCCGAAGGCTCCGAACTCACGAACGAAGGAACCTGACCTCCAGGAACGACCACCCGGTCGATCTCCACCTGCCCGTGGACGATCAGGCCATGTGCTCCGAGGCGACGATGAGCGCTTCAGGAAAGTAGTGATCCCACAGCGCCACGGAATGCGCGACCGGCAGCGATGGGGCGAAAGCATGATCAATGCCAAGCTGCTCCAGCTCGGCCTCGAACTCCACATTCTCCCTGTACGAACTGTCCTTTGACCCGCAGTAGAACCAGATGTAGGTCCCCTCGGCTCTTAGCTGCGCTGCGACCGCCCGCACGGTCAGCATGGGGGTGTTGTAGTTGATCAGATTCCGGCGCATGCCAAAGACCGAGCTCAAGTTGAGCGGCTCCATGTACCCGGACCAACTCTCGATGACGGCGAACTCGGTCGGGTGATGCAGCCCGATGTTGAGGGCGCCGTAGCCCCCTTCGGATACGCCGGCGATCGCCCGGCCGGCCCAGCTGTCGATGGTCCGGTACCGGGCGTCGATCGCGCTGACCAGATCGCGGGCGACGAACGTCTCCCACTGGTTAACCGGGCTCGGCCCGTTGGCCCACTGCTCGGCCGAGTTAAACGTGCGGCCGCCTGACGGCATCACGATGATCATCGGCTTTATCTTGTGCTGGCCGATCAGCTTGGCCAGGAGATCCTGGATCTGGATATGCCTTGAGTGCACGAAGGAGTACGGCTTGCCAGGATTGCCGTGCAGGAGGTAGTAGACCGGATAGTGCTCCAGCGGGTGCTGGGCATAGCCGGGCGGAAGGACGACGTAGACAGTGTCCTTGTAGCCGCCAATCGCCGGGCTGGAAAGGATCAGTTCCTGCACCGAGGCTGGCGGATAAGCGGCCTGCGACCGCGAACTGGCGTGCGGGCGCGACGCCGACGAGACCGTCGATACTGCCTCGCGTGACGACGAGGGCGCTGACGAGCCCTTGTGAAGCCAGCCGAACACGCCGTAGATCACCAGGGCGACGACGACCGCTAGCGCCGCGAGCAGGCCCGCGGCCGGCAGTCTTCGCCGGTGACGGCGATACCCTGGCCCGCCCGGCCACTGGTGCGATCGCAACGACATATTCGCCTCGCTTGGCTGGAACAGGAACCAGGGTTCAGCGCGCTAACGCGGCACCCCGGAGCACCTGCACGCTGGCGAGGAGTCAGCCGCCAAGCCCGTGACGGAAGTCCAAGATCGCCAGCCGGTCCTGGCCGACTGGCCTCATTATCGCTGCTCAGCGCGGCGTGCGCCGTCACGAATGAGTCAAGATCAACCCAAGAGTCCCTCATCGGCATAAAGCCATCAGGGACCGGCCAACCGGCCAGCCAACGCGGCGCCGCTAATCGAAGATCGGATCGCGCGTCCGGCTGCGCTTCAACTCGAAGAAACCGTCGGTGCCGGCGACCAGGAGTACGCCGTCCCACAGCTGGGCGGCGTCCTCGCCGCGCGGGATCGGTGAGACGACCGGACCGAGAACGAGATGCCGTCCACGGAGATCACCGGCGTGCCCACTTCGTAACCGACCCGGTCAATCCCCTCCTTATGCGATACGTAAAGCTCCTCGTCGTATTCGGTGGAGTCCATGGCGTCCGCAAGCTCGACGGGAAGACCGGCCTCGGCCAGGGCCGCCTCGATCGTCGCGCGGTTGCGCTCGGCCTTCTCCTGGTGGAACCGCTTGCCGAGCGCGGTGTACAGCGGAAGCAGCACCTCGGGGCCGAACTTCTGCTCCGCGGCGATGCAAACCCGAACCGGACCGAAGGCCTGCCGCAAACGCTCTCTGTACTGCTCGGGCAGGTCTTCCTTACCGGAATTCAGGATCGCCAGGCTCATCACATGCCAGCGCGCGGTTACTGGACGCACCTTCTCCACCTCGAGCACCCAGCGGCTGCTGATCCAGGCCCACGGACATAGCGGATCAAACCAGAAGTCGAGTTGGGTTGGCTTCTGCTCGGGCATGCTGTCTCCTTGCGATGTCGTCATGTGTTCGCGGCAACCGGCAAATTGGGTTGCGCATTCCGCGTCCGCGGCTGGAGCCTGCCGGAAACGACCTGCCAGCAGAAAGGTGATTACCTGTGGCCAGTAACCTGACGCGCGAGGAGGCGCGGGACCGGGCGGATCTGCTCAGCGTCGAGTCCTACGAGGTAGAACTCGACCTGACCGGCCCAGCGGACACCTTCGGGTCGGTGACCGCGGCGAGGTTCACGTGCACCAGGCCAGGCGAGTCGACATTCATCGAGCTCACCGCATCCGCTGTGACCGAAATCACCCTGAATGGCAAGCCCGTGGCCCTGTCCGCGTT
Organism: Streptosporangiaceae bacterium; assembly: GCA_030045215.1. Next base: position 7,889 of record JASIBJ010000309.1, read on the forward strand.
CGACGGCGATCGCATCGCCCTGCCGGGTCTCGCGGCGCGCAACGACCTGCGTGTGGTTGCGCTGTGCGCCTACTCGCGGACGGGCGAGGGCCTGCACAAGTTCACTGACCCGGCCGACGGCTGCGTCTACCTCTACAGCGACTTGGAGACCTACGACGCCCACCGCGTCTACGCATGTTTCGACCAGCCCGACCTGAAGGCGACCTTCGGGCTGACCGTGACCGCGCCACCCGGCTGGAAGGTCATCTCGAATATGGCCGCCGACGCCGCCGCCGAGCCCTCCGCTGAGGGCACGAGGCGCTGGCACTTCCCCGCGACGCCGCTGCTGCCC
>JASIBJ010000310.1 GCA_030045215.1 Streptosporangiaceae bacterium
CGGCGTACGCCCCCGCGTCGGCGTCCGGCAGCAACGGCGCACTCTCATCCCACGGCACGGTGCGCCGCCCGAATCCGCGGGTACACCTAGACGACGCAGCTCATGCGGCCAGGACTGAGCACACGGGGGATGGTCATGCGTCTGTGGCGGATAGGTAACGCGATGCTCATGCTGCTGGTGCTGCCTCTGGTTATCTACCTGCTCAACCGCGTGCTGGCGGCGCTGGAGCGGATCCGGCACGCGAGCGATGAGATCGTTACGTCCGGCACGGAACTCGTGGGTGACCTCGCTGACCTGCCTGAGGACCTGGAGACCACCGACCAGACCGTCAGGGACGTGTCTTCCGGGGCGACCCGGTACGCGGACTCGGTCGCCAAGCTCCTGAGTTAAAGCGAACAAGGAGATGCTGCTCATGCCAGCAACCGCCCAGACCACGCTGACAGCCTCGGCGCTCATCATCGGCATCACGGCAGTTGGCCTGATCCGCGTGATCTTCCACCTGCGGGCCGTCCAGGCCAACCTTGCCGCCACGACGGGCGCAGCGCAGGCCATCGCCGACCTGACCGGCACCGTGCCGGACCGCCTGACATCGGTCAACGCCAACCTCAGGCCGGTCCGCGAGTTCTGCGACACCGTCTGAGCCGGGTCACGGGTGACGGCAGTGCAGCGAATCGCCTGGGTCAAGCAGCCCGGAGCGGGCTCTCACCGGACCGGCTGGATAGCCGGCTACGCCATCGGCACCGGCGTCGTGGCGGTCGTCGTCACGCTGGTGACAGCGATCCTCACCTACGCCGAGTCGATCGGCGACGAAGCGCCGAAGATCAATGCGGCGCTACGAGACGCCGAGCGGAACACGGCGCCGCTGGGCGCGCTGCGGATCACGATCGATGACGCCAACGCGATCGTCGCCGGGCTGCAGCGCGGCCGGGCCCGGCTGGGAGGCTAGCGATGCCTGCCTGGGAGCGCGCAGCCTGGCAGCGGGCGATCTTGGCCGGCTTCATCGTTGATGGCGCCGTGGCCGCGCTGCTGAGCCTGCTTGTCTACCGAGTGAAGCGCATCGAATCTCGCGCGGCCGAGGTCCGGGATACCTTGCGCGCCGCAGAAGCGAATACCGCCGAGGCGGCGCTGATCCCGCAGGTCGCCGACGCCGTCGATGCCGTCCTGGCCGAGGGCCTCCAGCATCATCTGTTCCTCGGCCGGGTGCTCGAGCAGGTGAAGAAATGAAGCGCCTGGTGATCCTGACGGTGGTCGTCATCGCCGTGCTCACGGGCGGCCTGGCGCTCTACCTTTTCTGGGTGGGGACGCTGCTGAACCGCATCGCCGCGAACCTGGAGGAGTCGGCTGAACTCGTCGGCCGGATCGACGGCGATGCGAAGGTCATCCGCCCTGGGGTAGCGCGCATCAACCGGATCGGCGGCGTAGTGGCCGGCGCCCTGCCGTTGTTGTACGGGCCGGCCGAGCAAATCGTCCGGGCCGTGGCCGGGCGCCCCGCTCCTCCGGCACACGACGCGGGCAGCACGCCGGTTACCCGCCGGTCCCGGCTGCACGACGGGGTTGGCTTCGACCCGCCCAGCTAGCGGAGGACGCGACGCCCCGTCAGCGCAAGTCGACGTAGATCACCTCGACGGCGTTGTTTCCGTAGCCAAGGCGGTTCCAGACCGGAACGTCGGGCTGGGTGTTCCCGGCGAGGTCGGTAGCGCGGGCGCGCAGGGTGTGCCGGCCCGCACCGGCCGGGTGCCAGTCGAAGGACCACTCCTGCCACTGATACGGGCTCGCCGGAGGCGCGAGGTTCGCGCGCAGCCACTCGCCTTCTCCGGTGACGCTGACGTCGACGCTGGTCACCGGGCCGGTGCCGCTCCAGGCCTTCCCCCGGACGGTGTAGGTGCCGGCCCGGATCGTGGCGCGCGGGGCGGGATCGGTGATCCGCGCCCTGGGTCGCATGAAGGTGACCGGCTCGGCAGGCCGGCCTGGCCACTCGTACATGTAGTGGCTGGTCTGGAACTCGCCTTCATAGGGCTCGGTCAGCACCTCGATCCGGGCGAGCCACTTGACGGAGGCGACCCCGTAGTAGTGCGGCACGATCAGCCGGAACGGCGCGCCATGGTCGGAGTTCAGCGGCTGGCCGTTCATCTCATAGGCGATCAAGATCCCGGCCGCTGGGTCGGTTGCATAGGCATACGCGAGCGACCGGGCAAAGCCGATGTCCTCATGCTGGTGGTAGCGGCCATGATCGGCACCGTGGAAGACCACTTCGACGGCCTCATCGGCCGGCTGGGCCTGGGCCATGACCTGATGGAACAACGCGCCGGTCCACTGGGCTGTCGAGACGGCGTACTTGCCCCACGGCTCTCCGGCCGGCAACGGCGACTGCGCCAGGCGCCCGTTCCCGGCGCACTCCAACGTCACCGCTTCCTGGACCGCGGGCATGCCGCGCAGATCATCCAGGGTCAGCGTCGTCGGGTTGCCCACCGCACCGCCGACTTCGAGGACCCCGTCATGCACAGGGAGCGCGAAATTGCTCCGGACGTAATGCAGACCGGTTGGCGTGATATCCGAGGCCAGCGCCTCCGCAGGCGCCTCCGCGTTGAACGGATCCGGCTTGACCATCGTCAGCGCGGCGCGCGACCGCCGCAGGCTGTCTTCCGCCGCCATGTCTTCAACTGCCACGTGATCGGCCCCCTCATTTACGCGGTGGCGGAAAACGGCAGCAGCCTCCGAGCGAAGGCCCAGCGGCCAGTTCAGCAATAACGGTGCCCGCCTGCCTCACCCCACACGGGTGATTTGCAGTCTAGAAGGCCCGGCGACCCGAACCGCCAGCATCTCGCGCAGTTGCCCCGGCAGACCGGAGTTCTGCCGCAAGGCAAGGCGCCAGCCAGCAGCGACCTGCGACAGGCTCAGATGCCGGGCTCCGGGTTCCCGGCTACGGGTCAGCCGTTGCCCGTATTCCGTTTACCGTTTTGTCAGCGAGCCGCGATTGGATGAAGGCTGCGCTTGCGCGGAGGGAGCTTTCCTGGTGGATCAGGTCGTCATCGTCGGTGGCGGGGTGCTCGGCGTCATGCACGCCATGCAGGCGCGCGAGCGGGGCATGGCCGTGACTCACCTGGAACGGGAGCCGGCGGCGCGCGGGGCGAGTGTCCGCAATTTCGGCCTGATCTGGATCAGCGGCCGGGCGCCCGGATCTGAGCTAGCGCTGGCGCAAAGGGCCCGCACGCTCTGGGAAGAGCTGGCCCGGCTGGTTCCGGCGGCCGGGTTCCGCGCGCATGGCTCGCTGACCCTGGCTGCCGACGATGCTGAGCTGGCTCTGCTCAAGGAGGCCGCGGAGCTGCCGGACGCGGCCGAGCGCGGTTTCGAGCTCCTGGATCCGGCGGCCGCGCGGGCGGTCAACCCGGCCCTGGCGGGGCTGTTCGCCGGCGCGCTCCTGTGCCGGCGCGACGCGATAGTCGAGCCGAGGCTGGTCCCGGCTTCGTTCCGCGATTATCTGCTTGCGCGGGACGAGGGAGGTTACGCGTGGCTGCCCGGCCGGGAAGCGGTCGAAGTCGCGCCGCATGCGGTCAGGGATCACACGGGACACTGGCATCGCGGCGACCTCGTCGTGCTGTGTACCGGGGCGGCCCACACGGGAGTGGCGGGCGCGCACCTGGCCGGCTACACGCCGCCGCCCGTTCGCCGAGTGCGACTGCAGATGATGCAGACCGCACCGCATGCCGGAGTGCTCCAGACGGCGGTGGCGGACGGAGACTCGCTCCGCTATTACCCGGCGTTCGACCTTCCTGGCCGGGTCGGCCTCGGCCCGCAAGCGCCAGCGGCGGCCGCCACGGCGGCGCAGCTGCTGCTGGTGCAGCGGCTCGACGGCAGCCTGACGATCGGCGATACCCACGAATACGATGAGCCGTTCGCGTTCGACGTCGACGAGGCGGCCTATGAGCACTTGCGCGGCCGGGCGGAGCAGCTGCTTGGCACAACTCTCCCGCCGACCCGCCGGCGCTGGGCAGGCGTCTACAGCCAGTCGACCACGGGCGAGCTGTACCACCGCTCACAGGTCGCGCCCGGCGTCGTGCTGGTCACGGGCCCGGGCGGACGCGGCATGACCTGCGCGCCCGCGATCGCGGAGGAGACGTTTGGCCTGGCCGTTCGGGCCGCCGAGCTTGGGGAGGCAACGCCATGACCGCAGGAGACCCGCGGATGCGCATCACAGTTGCGTGCCTGGACATGGCCGGAACCACCGTCGCCGATGACGGCAGCGTGCTGGCCGCCTTCGGCGCCGCGATGGCTGCGTCAGGGATCATCCCCGGCGAACCCGGCTACGACGAGGCAGACGAGATCGTCCGGACCACGATGGGCCAGTCTAAGATCGAGGTCTTCCGGCGGATTCTCGGCGCAGAAGACCGCGCGCAGCACGCGAACAGCGTGTTCGAGAGCAGTTACGCCGAGTCCGTGCGCGCGGGGAGCGTGAACCCGCTGCCTGGCGCAGTAGAGACGATCACCGCCCTGCGCGCGGCAGGGATCAAGGTCTGCCTGGCCACCGGGTTCGCTCCTGTCACGCGCGAGGCCCTCCTCGATGCCCTCGGGTGGCGGGCGCTGATCGACCTCGCCCTGTCGCCGACCGACGCGGGCCGGGGCCGGCCATGGCCTGACCTGCCGCTGACCGCGCTGCTGCGGCTGCGGGGCGGTGCCGTCAGCGAGCTGCTGGTGGCGGGGGACACGCCGAGCGACGTGGAGTCGGGACTTCGCGCCGGGGCCGGGCTGGTGGTCGGCGTGACCACGGGCGCCGCGACCGAGGAGGACCTGGCCGCCGCCGGAGCCCCGCACATCCTCGACTCGGTGACCGGGCTCGTGCAGCTGCTTGGCATTGGCGCCGGGAGCCCGCGCTAGCCGGGTATCGCGCCGCCCAGGACGCGCTGGGCTCAGGACGGGGTCAAGGGGGCATGCGCGGGGCTGCGCGGCCACTCGACGCCGAGGATGACGTTGCGGTCGCTGGCGGTGCCCGCGCCGCCGCCGCCTTCCGGTGTAATGAGCTCGCGGACCTGCCAGTCGTTGGCGGCCAGCTCGCGGGATAGTGCGGCCAGGTCGGCCGGGTCCGCGGTGCCCTGGTAAGCCGCCGGTGCCGCCGTGTCCATCACCGTGCAGGCGATGGCCAGGCCGCCAGGTACCGCCAGCAGTTCGATGAGCCGCGCCTGCTGCGGCCAGTCGATGTGCGAGGCCGTCGTGATCTGCCAGAACCCGGTCTCGCCGTCGGTAACCGCGGTGATCGCGTGCGTGTGCGTATGCCCGTTCACCCAGGCCACGACGTTGGTGTGCGCCAGCAGGACATCGCGCAGCTCGGCGGCCAGCACCCGCCGGTCGGCGCCCGGTGGCCGGGTGTCGTTCACCAGCGTCTCCAGGGGGTGATGGCTGAACAGGACCACGGGACGGGTGATGGCACCAGCCAGCTGCGCCTGCAACCAGCGCAGCTGCCGGGCGTCCAGCGAGCCCTGCCAGCCGCCGTGGGGGTTGACGGTGTCAAGCACGAGACACCGCACCGGTCCGTGATCAAAGGAGTAGTAGGCAGTTCCGTCGGCCACGTTCTGCTTCGAGTAGCCATGGCCGAGCGGACTGCCGCCGGGGCGGAAGTGCTCACGCACGTGCTCTGCCCTGGTCACCGTGGCTCTGCCGGGGTCGGGCGTGACCGCCAGCTGCGCGCTCCCCGCCAGCTCGGTGAACGCGGCACCGTCGGCGCTCTCGAAGCGCTGGAGGAGGCTGGCCGCGTCAATGCCGTCTGGCGGGGTCACGTACTTGACGCCGCCGACCGTGAATCCGCTCAGCCAGCCCTCGGGGGTCATCGTCCCCTGCAGCAGGTTGTCGTGGTTGCCGAAGACCGCGTACCACGGCAGGCCGATTCCGGCCGCCCTGAACGGCAGCCTCGCCGCGGTCAGCACGCCTGGCACCTCGGGGAACCCGAACCTGGTGCGCGGGATGTCCTGGGGACCGCCCTCGGGATGCCAGTACCGCTCGTCCTCCACCTTGGGGCCGGCCACGCCCTCGTACCGGTCGAGGTCACCGGAGTCGGGTACTACCTCGCCCCCGTCGAGCAGGGTGATGTAGCTGCGGAGTTCGTTCCGCTGGCAGTTGTCGGTCGCGTCGCCGGTCACGATCGCGAAGTCCACCGGCGCCGCCGACACGGTCCCGGCCTTCGTCTGCCTGACCGCTCGCACCATGGCCTCGGCCACCTGGAAGGTAAACAGCTCCTGGGCCCGGTAGGTGCCGATAGGGCCGACCGCGGCGCGCAGGAGCGAATCGGGGTCGGAGTACCGGTCAAGCAGCTCGGCCCGGCCCGGCGACTGGTGATCCATCACATGCGTGTCGGACAGGTGGGCCATCACGACGAGGGGGACGGCGGAGTGCAACCAGCCGGGTCGCAGGATGCCACCGCCGAGCTCGTCGCGGAAGGCATGCTGCTCTCCCTCATCCGCGCCCAGCTTGCGGTAACCGCCGTCTGTTTCCGCGGCCGGGATCAGACGGCGGCTCGCAGTGCTGGTCGGCTCCTCCTCCAGCCGGCCCGTGGGCGCCATCCTTCCGGCTGCGCTCACGAGCGGGTTGCTACGAGCACGGGCTCATCACCAGGCACGCCGATCTGCACCGACGTTCCCGGTACAAGGTTGGCGACCGCGGTGCTGGTCTTGTCCACCTTGACGGCGACGTCGCCGGACAGCCGGACGCTGACCCTCGTGAACGAGCCGAGGAACGTGCGGTCCGTCACGATGCCGTTGCCTCCTGGCACGGCCTCGATCGTCAGACCCTCGGGCCGGATCAGGACGTCAACCTCCCCGGCCAGCCCCGGTGGCGCGTCGCCGTGCAACGGGACGACCGTGCCCAGCACGCTCACCTGACCGCCGCCCTGATAGTCGCCGGGAACCCGGTTCATCGTGCCGACGAACTCGGCCACGAACGCCGTGGCCGGGCGGGCGTACAGCTCACTCGGGGCGGCAATCTGCTCGAGCTTGCCCTCCCTCATGACGCCCACGCGGTCGGCCATGGACAGCGCCTCCTCCTGGTCGTGGGTGACGAACAGGGTCGTGGTGCCCAGACGCTGCTGCAAGGTCCTGATCTGCTCGCGCAGCTGCAGCCTGACCTTGGCGTCCAGGGCCGAAAGCGGCTCGTCGAGCAGCAACACCCGCGGCTCGATCGCCAGCGCCCGGGCCAGCGCAACCCGCTGCTGCTGGCCGCCAGATAGCTGATGCGGGTACTGCCGGGCCTGTGCCGACAGGCCGACCATCTCCAGCAGCTCGCCCGCGCGCTTGGCCCGCTGGGCCGAGGTTTGCCTGCGCATGCGCAGGCCGAATCCCACGTTCTCGGCGGCGGTCATGTTCGGGAAGAGGCTGTAGCTCTGGAACACCATGCCCATGTCGCGCTTGGCCGCCGGCACCGGTGACATGTCCTTGCCGTCGACCGTCACCCGACCGGAGTCGGCGATCTCAAACCCGGCCACGATCCGCAGTGCGGTGGTCTTGCCGCACCCCGACGGCCCGAGGAGCGCGACCAGCTCGCCGGGCGCGATGTCGAGCGACAGCCCGTCCAGCGCCCGGATGCTGCCGAAGGAACGGCTGAGGGCCTGCAGGACGACCGGCGCGCCCGCGCCGTCACCGGCCCGGCCGAGAACCCCGGCGGTGGTGCCTGCCGTCGCGTTCGTGGTCATTCGGGCTCTCCGATGGTGTGACGGGCGGACTGGGTGGAGATAGAGAACAGCTGGACCTGGCCGGTGCCGTGGCGGCGGGCGCTCCGGCTGCCGACGGTCACTATCAGCATCAGCAGAATCCAGGTCACGAACAAGGCCAGCAGCGACGCGGCGACCGAGACCGGGCCGCTGTTCTGCTCGAAGTTAACGATCCACACCGGGAAGGTCTGGAAGTTATCGAGGCTGGCCATCGTGTACTCGCCCAGCACGAGCGCGACGGTCAGGACCGTGGCCGAGAGCATCGCGGTCCGCAGGTTGGGTATCACGACCCGCCAGAGCGTCGTGGGCCATCCGGCGCCCAGCGAGTTGGACGCCTCGACCAGGGTCTTCACGTCGAACGAGCGCAGCCCGGCGTCTAGCGACCGGTAGGCAAACGGCATCGCCAGGATCACGTACTCAAGCCCGAGCAGGTTCGCCGAGCCGAGCAGGAAACCGGGCGCGACCTTCAGCACGCCGATGATCAGCACGATCGGCGGGATGACGATCGGCAGGATCGTGATCGCCTCCATCACGCGCCGGACCTGAGGCAGCCGCAGGTACACGTACACGGTGGTCGGCACCATGAGCACGAGCGTGAGGACCGTGGCGATGAGCGCGAGCCGCAGCGACAGCTCGAACGCCGAGCCGAAGTCCTGGTAGCCGACGACCTGGGTGAACGCCTTGAAGCCGGCGAATCGCAGGGCAGCGTACAGCGGGATCAGGAAGTACGCGGCGGCGATCAGCAGGATCGCCCAGCGCCACACGGGGAAGCTGCGCCTGCGGGTCTGCGCCCGCGGGGAGATGATCTCCGGGGTGCCGGGTTCCGCACTGGCTACCGCAGCCATCGCGCCGCCCTCCGCTGCAGGATCGTGTATCCGATCATGATGATCGCGATAATGAGGACCATGATCAGGCCGAGGGCGTAGCCGAGGTTCTGCTGCCCGGCCACGACGTTGCCGTTGAGCAGCGCGCCGATCTGGATCGGGGTCAGCGCGACGGTGCCGCCGGTGAGCGCCTCGGCGGTGGCGTAGGCGGAGAACGCGCTGCCGAAGAGCAGCAGCAGGCAGCCCAGGAACGAGGGGAACAGCACCGGGCCACCGACATGGCGCCAGTACTGCCAGGTTCCGGCCCCCATGTTCTGCGCCGCCTCCCGCCAGGCCGGCCGCAAGCCCTCGAGCGCGGGCAGGATGACCAAGACCATAAGCGGGATCTGGAAGTACATGTAGGCGAAGGACACGCCGAAGGCATTGAACAGCGTGAACCCGTGGTCCCAGATGTTGAAGCCGTTGAAGACGTCCTTGATCCAGCCGGTGACGACGCCGGTCGTGCTGAGCGTGGCGATGAACAGGAGCGCCAGGGGGACACCGCCGAAGTTGGCGAAGACGCCGGAAGCGGTGATCACCACCCGCCGCAGCACGTTCCCGCGCTTGGCGGTGTGGATCGCGTACGCGATCAGCAGGCCGAAAATACCCGGCACGATCGCGGTCGCGAGGGAAAGCTCGATGCTGGTGCGCAGGCCGACGAAGTAGGTGCCGTGCAGGGCGGTATCGATGTTGCTCAGCGTTGGCCCGCTCGAGTGCGAGACCACGAAGCCGCCGGTCTCGGGCTGGAACGCGGCGATCGCGATCGCGACCGTGGGCACGCCCAGGCCGAGGGTGACGTACAGCCCGAACGGCGCCACGCCCAGCCAGCGCAGTGCAGCGCGGATGATCTTGAGCGGAAGACCCGGCCGGGCCCCGGAGGCAACTGCCTCCGGGGCCTCAGCCTGGATCGCGGTACCCGTCATCTAGCTATCCGACATCCTTCGCCCAGTCAGCGGTGACGAGAGCCTCGGCGGCCGCGTCCTGCCCCTGTGTCGGGAAGGCCAGCGCGCCGGACGGGGCCGGCGGCAGTGCCGATAGCGCCGCCTGGTCGACGGTGTGGTTCGCGATCAGCGTCGGCAGCTCGATCGGCCGGGCGAAGCCCTGCAGCCACAGGTTCTGGCCCGTGGTCGAGTACAGGTACTCCTCCCACAGCCGGGCGGCGGCCGGGTCCGGGGCGGTCGCGCTGATCGCCTGGTCGTAGTACGAGGCGAAGCTGGAGTCCGACGGGATCACGATCTTGAAGTCCTTCACGACCGGCTTCACCTCGGAGGCCAGCAAGTAGTCCCACCAGATGAGGATCGGCGTGGTACCGTCCTCCACCGTGGTCGGGCCACCGATGGCGGTCGGCACGAAGTTGCCTTCCTTCTTCAGCTTCGCGAAGAACTGGATGCCCGGCAGGATGTTGCCGTACGAGCCGCCGTTGGCAAGCGACGCGGCGTAGACCGCGGCGAAGGCCGCTCCAGCGGTCGTCGGGCTGTTGTTGAGCCCGATCATATTCTTGTACGCCGGGTTAGTCAGGCTCGCGAACGACGTCGGCGCGGGATGTACCTTGGCGGCGTCGTAGCCAATCGCGACATAGCCGCCATAGTCGGCATAGTAATCGCCGTTGGCGTCCTTCGCGTTCGCCGGAATGTCATTCCACGTCTGAACTTCATAAGGGGCCCAGAGGTTGTCATTGGCTCCCTCGACTGCAAATGCCGTCCCCACGTCCACGACGTCAGGCGCGCGACTTTGGCCCTTCTCCGTCTCGACGGCGGTGATTTCCTGGCCGCTCGATCCCAACGGGATCGCGTCGTTAATCTTGATGTGATACTTCGCGGTGAAGTCACTCATGATGGTGCCGTAGTTGGCCCAGTTGCTCGGCAGCGTGATGACGTTGAGCACGCCTTCCTTCTCTGCCGCCTTCACCAGCGCGGCCATGTCTGTGTCGCCGGTGGCGGTCAGGTGGGTGACCGTGGCCCAGTTGACCGTGCTGCCGCTGCTGCTGCTGGTGGTACTCGGCGAGCTGCTGCCACACGCAGTCGCGAGCATCGCGGTGCCCGCGGCGGCGATGGCAATGATTGCCTTGCTTCTTCGCACTTTTTCCTCTCCGACCTGTCAGAACGCGGGGTTCAGGACGCGAGCATCGTCGCGGGGAGAGGTAAATGGTTGCTTATCTATGAGTGATTACTCGCCGGATGATTCATGAACTGTAAATGACTGCGGCAACGACGCGACGGGAAGTGACATGAGTCATATTAAGACCCGGTACTGAGCGATTGTTGCAGTTAATGCCACTGGCTCGTTACCCGCCCGTCGGCGGACGTTCATTCCGGGCCGGGATCGGGGCTAGATCCCCCAGGTAGCCGCCTTGAGCGCGGCCACGTCGGCGTCGCTTCCGTCCAGCCGGACCCGGGCGGCCCCGGTACGCCCCATCGCCCACAGAGTCAGTTCCGCGGGCGTTCCGGTAACGGTCACCACCGGCGTGCGGGCCCGTGCCGTCCGGCGGACTCGGCGGCCGCTGCCGGGCTCGGCGTCCTCGCGGACGAGCTCCACGCCGACAGGCGCCTTGCGCAGCAGGAACTTGGCCATGCCGAGCCGGTTCCACAGGAGCTCAGACAGCTCGCGGTCGATCTCGCGCGGCTCGAAGGCCGGCTGGGCCCGCCGCACATCCTCGTGATGCACGAAATACTCGACCGTGTTGAGGCGCTCGTCGGCGCCCGGCACGCCGAAAAGCGATGCGCGCGGCGGCCCGGTCTTGATCATCTCGATCAGCTTGGGGAACGGGGTGCGCCGGGCGAGCCGTGACTGGACCGACTTGGTGTACCTGGCGAAGGGCCCGCCCAGAATGCCCGCGCCCGCATCCGGGCGATGTTCACGCAGCACCAGGTGCGCGGCCAGGTCGGCAGTCTGCCAGCCTGCGCACAGCGTCGGCTGATCTGGCCCAAGATCGGCAAGCAGGGCGCAGAGGGCGAGACGCTCATCCCTGGCGTACGTCATGCCCAGAATCGTAGGTGATCGGCGACTCGCAAGGCGGGGCCAGCCGCCCGGGTGAGCCATCCGGCCTGGCCGGTCGGCCACCGGGGCAGGCCGCCCGGTAGGGCCGCGCTAGCCTAGCTACGGCGCCCATGTCGGCCAGCACCGCCGTCTGCCCGCGACGTGCTGCCAGGGCAGCACGTGTATGTGGAGGATCTGTGATCACGAGCAGCGGGCCGCGGCGACGGCCCAGGTCGGCACGTCGGGCGCTGACCTTGACGCTGCTGCTGGGGGCGGCAGGCGCCGGGCTCGCGTTCCTGGCGACGCGCCAGGGATGGGCCATCGTGCGGACCGCGCCGCCGCGGCCACTCCCGGCCAGCAAGATGTCCGTCACCGGCTCAGCCATGGTGCCCTACGCGGATGCGCTGGTCGTGGCCGGCCTGGCCTGCCTGGCCGCGGTGCTCGCGACCAGGCGGATATGGAGGCGGGCCAGCGGCCTGATCCTCGTCGGCCTGGGCGCGGGACTAGCCGCGTCGGCGTTTACGGTGTCCAGGGCCGCGGCGGTGGCGGCTGCGGCTGCGTCGGTCGGCCCGGCCAGCAATCCTGGTGCCGGGTCAGTCACGCAGGGCAGCGGCAGCGCGTCGTCGCCGGTGCCTGATCTGGTGGGAGCGACGCCGCACGTGAGCATGATCGCGGTCGGCTGGCAGGTGCTCGTGGTGGCGGGTGCCCTGGGAATGATCGCTGCCGGGATGATCGCGGTCTGCAGTCCCGCCCGCCTCGCGGTGATGGGCGGCAGGTACGACGCCCCTGGCGCCGCGGTCGAGACTCACAGGCGGGTCGAGCGCGGCCAGGCGGCAGGGACAGAACCTGCCGACAGCGCCTCCATCTGGGAGGCCCTCAGCCGGGGCGATGACCCCACCTCCGGCGGCCGCAGGTCGGCCGCAGGCACCTGAGCACTGCCGCGGGCGCCTGAGAGCGCGGAGCCCGGTCACGGGCAGGTAATGGAGGAGTCATACTCCATGACGGGAATACCCTGATAGGTACCATGGCTACGGCCGCGCAGCCAGCCGGCCCGCGCACGGCCGTCCAGGCTGGCGCACCAGCAAGCAAGTCGGGTCGGTGGCTGCCGCGACGGGTCGGCAGGGGAGGATGGCTCAGGGCATGTCTAGGTACGCGTCGACAGTGGCGGCGAAGCGAAGCTCTCCGGCCCCAGCGGCGCGGTCCAGCGCCCTTGTCCGGCTGGTGAGCCGGCTGTATGTCGCGCAGGCCGGCGCCTCCGCCGCGGTGAGCCTGAGCTTCGGGCGGCGCAACGTGCCGTCCGTGCTGCTGGCCATCGCCGTCACGGCCGCGCTGTGCTGGCTGGCCGCGATTGTGCGGTCCGGCAGTCATACGGTCTGGCTGATCGCGATCGCGTTCGACTCGGGATTCGTCGCGGTCGGGCTGTTCCGGTACGCCTACGCCGCCAAGTACCTGGGTGGCACCCTGCTGGCCATCATCACGCTCGGCACGCTGTTGCATCCGGCCGTGGCAAGAGCCTTCACCGGCCCGCGCGACGTGCCTGAACACGTTGGCTCGGTGCTGGCAGATGGGGCGAGCGAACTCGAGGCCGTCTCCTGACCCGATCCGCCTGGACCGGCGGCGACCCCTGGGCACGCTGGGGGTCGGCGCGGCGCCAGCGGCGTGCTCGCTACGATTTTGTGGGCAAGGCAACCCACCCGAGGGGCGGCAGAACCGCGTGAGCGTGCTTGACGACATTCTCGAAGGGGTACGCGCTGATCTAGCTGTCCGTCAGGAGATGGCTCCGCTGGAGCGGCTCAAGGAGACGGCGGCCAAGGCGCCCTCTCCTCGTGATGTGATGGGCGCGCTCAGCGGCGCCGAGGTGGCGGTCATCGCGGAAGTCAAGCGCGCGAGCCCGTCCAAGGGCGCGCTGGCAGCCATCGCCGACCCGGCCGCGCTGGCCGTCGACTACGAGGCGGGCGGCGCCCGGATCATCAGCGTGCTGACCGAAAAGCGCAGGTTCGGCGGTAGCATCGAGGACTTGGCCGCGGTTCGTGAGGCCGTCGGCGTGCCGGTGCTCCGCAAGGACTTCGTGCTCAGCTCTTACCAGCTCTGGGAGGCCAGGGCGTACGGTGCCGACCTCGTCCTGCTGATCGTGGCGGCCCTGGAGCAGAACGCGCTGGTCTCGCTGGTGGAGCGGGCCGCGTCCATCGGGCTCGTCCCGCTGGTTGAGGTGCACACGGCCGAGGAGCTTGACCGGGCCGTCGAGGCGGGCGTGACCGTCCTCGGCATCAACACCAGGGACCTGAAGACGCTCGAGGTGGACCGCTCGGTGTTCGCCAAGCTCGCGCCTAAGGTTCCCGACGGCATCATCAAGATCGCCGAATCCGGCGTGCGAGGTCCGCATGACCTGCTGGCCTATGCCGCGGCCGGCGCGGACGCGGTGCTCGTCGGCGAGAGCCTTGTCACCGGCAAAGATCCGCGCTCGGCGGTGGCGGACCTGGTCACGGCCGGATCACACCCGGCCCTGCGGTCCGACCGCGGATCGGATCCTGGTGAGCCCGGCGGCAAGGGCCGGAGGCCCACATGAGCCAGCCGGGACCGGAGGCTGGCCAGGTTCCGGACGCGACTGGGCACTTCGGCAGGTTCGGCGGGCGGCTGGCGCCGGAGGCGCTCATGTCTGCCCTGGACGAGCTGACCGCCGCCTACCTGGAAGCCAAGGCTGACCCTGGGTTCCGGTCTGAGCTGGCGGATCTCCTCAGCGGGTACGCCGGCCGGCCGACGCTTGTCACGGAGGTGCCGAGGTTTGCCAGGCTGGCCGGCGGCTGCCGGGTGTTCCTCAAGCGGGAGGATCTCGCCCACACCGGCTCGCACAAGATCAATAATGTGCTCGGCCAGACCCTGCTGACCAAGAGGATGGGCAAGACCCGGATCATCGCCGAAACCGGCGCCGGGCAGCACGGCGTGGCCACCGCGACCGCCGCCGCACTGCTCGGGCTCGACTGCGTCGTCTACATGGGCGCAGAAGACACCAGGCGCCAGGCGCTGAACGTCGCCCGTATGCAGATGCTGGGCGCAGAGGTGGTGCCGGTCACGACCGGCAGCCAGACGCTCAAGGACGCGATCAACGAGACGTTCAGGGATTGGGTGTCGACGGTCCGGTACACCCACTACTGCATCGGGTCGGTCATGGGTCCTCACCCGTTCCCGATGATGGTGCGCGACTTCCAGCAAGTCATCGGCCTGGAGGCCAGAGAACAGATCCTCAAGCTCGCGGGTCGGCTTCCGGACGCCGTGATCGCCTGTGTCGGTGGCGGGTCCAACGCCATCGGCATCTTCCATGCGTTCATCCCCGACCAGTCCGTTGCCCTGATCGGTTGCGAGGCGGGCGGGGACGGCATCGAGACCGGGCGGCACGCGGCCACGGTGGCGGGCGGGTCGGCCGGCATCATTCACGGCATGCGGACGTTCCTGCTCCAGGATGCCGAGGGCCAGACGCTCGAAACGCACTCGATTTCGGCGGGCCTTGACTATCCCGGTGTTGGCCCCGAGCACGCGTGGCTGCACGAGACCGGCCGGGCCCAGTACCGGGCCATCACCGACGTTCAGGCGATGGAGGCCTTCTCCGCGCTGTGCCGGACCGAGGGGATCATCCCCGCGATCGAGTCGGCACATGCGCTGGCAGGCGCGCTCCAGGTGGGACCGCAACTTGGCGCCGACGCGATCCTGCTGGTCAGCCTCTCCGGCCGGGGCGACAAGGACGTGGATATCGCGGGCCGCTGGTTCGGGCATCTCGGCGACTCGGCCGCCGATCAGCCGGGCAGGCCTGCCGGTCAGGCGGATACGTGAGCGAGCTGGCGGGGCGCGGTGGTGCCTGGACTGAGGAGCGAGGAACGAGCGAGTCCTGGCGGCGAGCGGGAGACAGGGCGTGACCGCCGTCAGCGCCGCGTTCGAGACGGCAGCCGCGGAAAACCGGGCGGCCCTGATTGGCTACCTGCCAGCCGGTTTTCCTTCCGTGGACGGCGCGATCGGCGCAGCGTTGGCCATGGCCGAGTCCGGTGCTGACATCATCGAGATCGGCCTGCCGTACTCCGACCCGCTGATGGACGGGCCGGTCATCCAGGAGGCCGTGCACCGGGCACTGATCGGGGGGACCCGCGTCGCAGACGTGCTGCGCACCGTAGAGGCGGTTGCCGGAGCGGGCGTGGCCGCGCTGATCATGACCTACTGGAACCCGGTCGATCACTACGGCGTCGACGCGTTCGCACGCGACCTGGCTGCCGTCGGGGGCAGCGGACTGATCACGCCGGACCTTACTCCGGAGGAGGCGGGGCCCTGGCTCACCGCGGCCGCGGAGTACAAGCTCGACCCGGTGTTCCTGGTGGCCCCGAGTTCCTCGGATGAGCGCATCGCCCTGATCACCTCGGTCTGTGGTGGCTTCGTCTACGCCGCCTCCCTCATGGGCACGACCGGCATCAGGGACCTGGTGGGGGAAGAAGCCTCTCTCCTGGTCGGCCGGGTCAGGCAGTACACGAGCCTG
>JASIBJ010000311.1 GCA_030045215.1 Streptosporangiaceae bacterium
CCGCGCAGGGGCGTTCGCGCGCCACCCCGGCCGGCCACCTGGACCGAATCGGCAGGCAGCGCGGCCAGGTCGGGGCCCGGCCTGGCCCGGCCGGCCAGCAGGATCCCCCGTTCACCAGTGGCCGGCGCGACCGCCACCTCGACCTGATCCCAGCCAGGCCAGCGCAAGCCGGTAATCCCGGCCGCGGTGACCAGCGGGTGGGCGATCAGGCACCGCGACACCTCGATCACCTCGCGGGAGCGATGCCGGCGCAGGCCGGCGATACCCCGCTCGCCGACCGCGAACGACACCGTCGTCCGCCACCCGAGGCCGCCCTCGTCACCAGGGATGGCCTCGACCGGGACGTCCAGGTCGATCCCGGCCAGCCGCCTGAGTTGCTGGGCGATCACCATGGCCTTCAGCCGGCGCTGGGCCGGCAGGCTGGCATGCTGCCAGTCGCAGCCGCCGCAAGCGCCAGGCCCCGCGTACGGGCAGGGCGGCGGCACGCGATCCGGCGAGGGCGCGAGGATCTCGATGGCGTCCGCTCTGGCAAACCTGGTGGTCGACTGAGTGATCCGGGCCAGGACCCGCTCGCCGGGCAGTGCATGCCTGACGAAAACCACCCAGCCCGTATCATTCTCCCGGCTGACGCACCAGCCGCCGTGCACGACCTCGCTCACGGCCAGTTCCAGGACGTCGCCGGCCTGCGGCGCGGCACGGGCCGACGTGGTCACGCGCTCCATGCTGCCCTGGCCGAGAGCAGCTTGCCCAGCCGGGTACCCGTGGCTGGCATCGGCAAGCTAAGAGGGCATACCGTGACTGCACTGCCCTGGCCGGAAGGAAACACGTGCACATCGTGATCATGGGATGCGGACGAGTCGGGTCAAGCATCGCTCACACCCTCGAAGATCAGGGTCACTCGGTCGCGGTCATCGACCAGGATCCAGAGGCGTTCAGGAAGCTGCCCTCCGGGTTCAAGGGCACGAAGGTGACGGGGATCGGCTTCGACCGGGACGTGCTCGCCGAGGCGGGCATCGAGCGCGCGGACGCGTTCGCCGCTGTCAGCAGCGGCGACAACTCCAATGTCATCGCGGCCAGGGTAGCCAGGGAGTCTTTCGGCGTGCGACGGGTGGTGGCCAGGATCTACGATCCCCGCAGGGCGGAGGTCTACCAGCGGCTCGGTATCCCGACCGTGGCGACGGTGGCCTGGACCGCAGATCAGATGCTGCGCCGGCTGCTGCCCGAGGGCGCGGAGTCCCTGTGGCGAGATCCGACCGGCGCAGTGGTCCTGGCCGAGGTCGCCTATTCCGACGACTGGCTCGGCGAGAAGGTTTGTGACCTCGAGGCCGCGGCCGGCGTACGGATCGCGTTCATCACGCGGCTCGGCGAGGCGCTGATCCCGAGCCCCAACCTGGTCCTCCAGGAGGGCGACGTCGTGCATGTGATTGCCGACAAGAACAGCATGGACCGGATTTCCTCCGTCTTCGCCAACCCCGCGCCGGGAAGAGGATCGCACTGATGCGCGTCGCGATTGCCGGGGCCGGCGCGGTGGGCCGCTCGATTGCCATGGAACTGCTGGACAACGGGCACGAAGTCTTGCTGATCGACAAGGATCCCAGCTCCATCAAGGTGCACAGTGTGAAGGGGGCCGAGTGGCTGCTGGCCGATGCCTGCGAGATCAGCGCGCTGGATGATGCTGCGCTCGAGCGGTGCAACGTAGTGATCGCGGCTACCGGAGACGACAAGGCCAACCTCGTCGTGTCGCTCCTGGCCAAGACCGAGTACGGCGTGCCGCGGGTCGTCGCGCGGATCAACCATCCCAATAACGAGTGGCTCTTCAACGAGTCGTGGGGCATCGACGTGGCGGTCTCCACGCCCCGGCTGCTGTCGGCCCTGGTCGAGGAGGCCGTCAGCGTCGGCGACCTCGTCAGGCTCATGACGTTCCGGCAAAGCGAAGCCAGCCTCGTCGAGCTCACGATGCCCGCGGACGCGCCACTGGCCGGTCAGCACGTCGGCGAGATCGAATGGCCCGCCGACACCGCGCTGGTCGCGATCCTGCGAGACGGTCGCGTCATCGTGCCCAGCAGCGAGGATCCCCTGGAGGCCGGTGACGAACTGCTGTTCGTCACCAGCCAGGACGTCGAGGGCGAGCTCGCCCGGCTGCTCGCCGGCCGCTAGTGGCCGCTACCGGATCTCGGTGATCTCCGGGCCGCGCTCGAACGGGTTCGGCATGCCGGACTGCTCAGCCTCCGCCTGGGCCTGATCCTCGAAAGCCTGCCTGGCCTCCTCGGGCAGCTGGATCTCCAGCGGAGTCTCGGGGGGCGCGGCGTGATCACCGCGAACGACCACCACTCCGGCGAAGATCTCCTCAAGCGGCTGCGCAAGCTTTCTGTCGACGGCGGCCGGGCCGCTGATCAGACCGCGGAGGAACCAGCGCGGCCCGTCCGCGCCCAGGAACCGCAACGGCTGCTCCGGCAGCGGTCCCTGTCCCTCAACCTGCGGCGTGACCCAGGCCAGCAGCTCAGGACCGAACGGCCCCTCCTGCTCCTGGCTGCGCCCTCCCGCCCTGGCTACCTCCTCGGCGATCTCCGGCCTGACCTTGTCCCATAGGCCGCTGCTGCGTGGCGCGGCGAAGGCCTGCAGCTGCAGCGCGCTGTCGCCAGCGACGACGGCCAGGGTGACGCCGGTCTCCTCGGAATAAGCCAGCTGGACATTAGAGCTCTCGCCGACGGGTACCTGCAAGCAACCGAGATCGAGCCGCTCGGCCTGGGGAAACTCGTCCGCGCTGTCCCACGGCCCGCTCGACCGGACATGGGCCGGCTCGGTTGCGCTGGTGTCGCGCAGCCTCGTCCAGGTTAGCGGGTCCCCGAGGTCGTGTCGCTGCGCCCGGTGCCGGTGCCTGCGGCCCGCGTCCGTGCTGGCTGGCGCGGACGCCTCGTCCTCGTCCGGCCCGCCAGGCTGGCCCTCGTCGATTTCATCACCTTCGCCGTCTTCGTCTGCGAAGTCCTCGTCCGCGAAGTCCTCGTCATCGAAGTCCTCGTCGTCGGATTCCCCCTCGTTGTAGACGTCGGCCTCCTCGTCGAGCTCCTCGTACTCCTCGTCGTAGTCCTCGTCTTCCGCAGCCGGGTACTCGTCTTCGCTGCCATCACGAACTGCCGGATCCGTATCACGGATGCGACGCCGTCGGAACACCCCGCACGCTCCTCACTACCGGCCGGGCCAAGGAGCCGCTCGCCCGGTACCTCGTCTCCGTCGCTGTATCAGCGGCGGCTCATCGATATCCCCCGGTCGACCCGTGACCGCCGTCGCCCCTCTGGGACCCTGGCAGAGTCTCTACTTCCAGGAAGACCGGCATTACCACACGCTGTATCACGAGCTGGGCGATTCGGTCGCCCCGCTGAAGGTGAACCGAGCGCTCACTGTCAGTGTTCAGCAGGATCACCTTGATCTCGCCACGGTACCCGGCGTCGACGGTGCCAGGCGCGTTGACGATCGTCACTCCATGCTCGGCCGCCAGGCCCGATCGCGGATGCACGAAGGCGGCATACCCATCCGGCAGGGCGATTGCTACACCGGTGCCGACCACGGCTCGCTGGCCGGGCTTAAGCTCCACGTCCGCGGCTGCGTACAGGTCACTCCCGGCATCGCCAGGATGGGCCCGCCGCGGCAACGGCAGGCTGGCATCCAGCCGCTCGACGAGCACTTCGACCGTGCCCTGGGGCCCAACGCTCGACACTAGATCATCCTCCCGCACCAGCCGGCGGGTCTCGGCGCGGGCCACCAGTCCGACCCGCTAGACCGCCGCAGGCTATCCCTTGTCGCCGTTCGAGCGCAGCGCGGGCCACGCGTAGGTGATCACGGCCGCGAACGGCACGGCCACGATCGCGCCGGGGATCCCGGCGATGATCGCGCCCACCGCCAGGACCAGGATGATCGCCAGCGGATGCAGCCTCACTATCCGTCCAACTACCAGCGGCTGGAGAAGGTGCCCTTCGATCTGGTTCTCCAAGATCAGCACGGCCAGCAGGATGACCGCGGCAACCCAGCCTTTGGTGGCAAGCGCGATCAGGACGGCCAGTGCCCCGACCACCAGGATGCCGATGATGGGCACGAAGGCGGCGATGAACACCAGCACGATGAGCGGCACCAGCAATGGCACCCCGAGCAGCCACAGCGCGAGCCCCAGGAACAACGCGTGGATCGACGCCACCACGGTCGTGCCGCGAACGTAGTTCACCAGTGCGCGCCAGGCGTTGTCTCCGGCGTTGCCAACCCGCCGCCTTGCCTCCGGCGGCAGCCTCCGGATCAGGAACCACCAGATCTTCGCGCCGTCCTTGATGAGGAAGAAGGTGATGAACAGCATCAGCACCAGGCCAGCGAGGAACTCGATGGCGTACTTGCCGCCCGCCAGGATGGTCCCGGCGATCTGGGACTTGTGCTGCGACATGTACTTGACCAGGTCGTTGTAGTACTGGTGCAGCTTCGCCGCGTTCAGGTGGAAGGGCGGGCCGGCGAGGGAGCGCTGCACCTCCCCGGCCGTGCGCTGGATCTCAGCGGCCAGGGTGGAGTAGTCGGCACTGACGCGATCGGCGAACAGCGTGATCGCCCCGGCCACCACGATGATCGCCAGCAGGAACGTGCACCAGGCCGCCAGCAATGGCGCCATGCCGGCCCGGCGCAGCCGGGCGGCCAGCGGCTGCAGCAGCGCCGTCAGCAGCATCGCGGCGATGAACGGCAGCACCACCAGACGCAGCGCCACGGCCAGCCGGAACGTCACGTAGATGAGGAGCGCGACGAGCAGCAGCCGCCAGGACCACGCGGCGGCCTGTTGCAGCAGCCGCGGGACCTGAGAGTCCGGCACCGGAACCGCTGATGCCGGGGCGGCGTCCGCCGCGGCAGAGTTCCCTGGCTCCGCCTCGGGCTCTGGTGAGGCTCGCAGCAGGAGTCGGCGGGCAGCCGCCCGGAGTCCGGTCCGCGGCTGCGCTTCCGGGATCTCAGCAGGCCCATCGCCCGGCGCAGGCGAGGGACCGGTCATGGGGTACATGTAACCAACTACGGTAGTGCCATGCACGGTTACCGCGAGCGCCTGAGCGCGCCAGTCTCATGGTGGATCACCGGGATGGTCACGATGTTCACCTTCGGGTCCATCGTCTGGTTCGGCTTCCCGCTCTGGGTGGCCGTGGTGACCTATGCCTTCTGCCTCGGGGTGACCGCGGCGTTCCTGCTGAACTGGGGCCGGGCCACGATCACGGTGACCGGAGCTGAACTGATCGCGGGCGGCAGCAGGCTGCCGCTGGGGGCGACCGGTGAGGTACAGCCACTGAACGAGGCTCAGACGACGGCGCTGCGGGGACCCCACGCCGATCCGCGTGCGCACCTAGTCATCAGGCCGTATCTGCGGCAGGCGGTCTATGTCGAGGTCACCGACGAAGCCAGCGACGTCCCGTACTGGCTGCTGGCGACGAGGCGCCCGGCCGAGCTAGCAGCCGCCATCGAACGCTGTCGTGTCCCCGCGGGACCCGCCGGGCCGGCCAGCCTCGCCGGGCCCCTCTAGCCGGAATCACGAGGTCACACCGGGGCTTTTCCTCGGCCATCGCAACCCAGATCGGCGGGCGCGCGCTGGTCGCCATCACGGCCGTGGGATGATCTCTAGGTCACGGTGAGGAGGGAACGCCCATGGCGGACAAGCGGGGCAGCTCGGGCTCGAAGGCCGTCAACGCCCTGGTCGGCGCCGCCGCTGCATTCGTCGCGCGCAAGCTGCTGTCCTTTGTCTGGAAGACCGTCACCGGCAAGCAGCCGCCGGAGCACCCAGAAGACCCGCAGGTTGCGCTGCGCGAGGCCGTCATCTGGGGCATCGTGCTGGGCGCCGGCGTGAGTACCGCGCGGATGCTGGCGACCAGGGCCGCTAGCGGGCGGCGGAAGGCGGATTCCGACCTCGACGGTCCGCCGGTTTAGCAACGGCAAAGGTCCGGCCCGCCGGGAGTACGCAGGGGTGCCCGGCTGCACCCACGGCACGGCGTATTGCCCTACTGTTGGGCTGTGCATGGCAAGAATCGCTCGCGGCTGACGTTCAAGGCCGCATACGCAATACGGCACCCGGGCCGCATCGCCAGCCACGTCCGCCGGCAGGCTCGGGATACCTGGTACGGGCTCACCACGCCTGACCACGTGAGCTACTACCGGGCTGTGATGCGCTCAGACACGGCCCGCAGCAGCGAGGCAGCGGTCGGCAGCAAGACCCACGCGTCCTGGTTGCAGATCGGCCAGATGCAGTTCGACTACCTGATGAAGCACGGGCTGAAGCCGGACATGCGGATGCTGGACATCGGCTGTGGCAACCTCAGGGCCGGCCGGCTGTTCATCGACTACCTGGACTCTGGCAACTATTACGGCACGGACATATCTCCGGAGATCCTGCTCGCCGCGCAGCGAACCGTCGAGGAGTATGGCCTGCAGCGCAAGCTGCCGTACTTGGTGCTGACCAGCGACCTGAAGCTGGCGTTCCTCCCCGACAGCCATTTCGACATCGTGCACGCCCACAGCGTCTTCTCGCACTCGCCGCTGACCGTCATCGACGAGTGCCTGGCCCACGTCGGCCGCATCATGGCACCGGGCGGCCGGTTCGACTTCACCTTCGACCGGACCGCTGGCACCGAGCATCAGGTGCTGCGCGAGGACTTCTATTACCGCACCGAGACGCTGATTGACCTGGCCGCCAGCCACGGCCTCGAGGCTGAGTACATGGCGGACTGGGAGGAAACCGGCCACCATCAGTCGAAGATCCGCGTGATCCGACCCGCCTGACCAGGGCTGGAGCAAGGGCCGTATCCCTGCCCCCGGCATCGCCGAGCGAGCATCCCGCCCCGGAATCGCTGAACGGGCATCCCGCCCGGACGCCTCGGCTTGGCTTTCCTGGATACTTTTATCCGCGTTTACCAGCCACACTGGTAGCCGTCACGGGCGTCAGGTAACGCTGGCTGTGGGAGGCGGAGATTGTCCGGTGATGAGCGCGTGCTCGGCATGGTTCTCGCGGGTGGGGCCGGCAAGAGGCTGGCGCCCCTGACGGCGGACCGGGCCAAGCCAGCGGTGCCGTTCGCGGGCCTGTACCGGCTCGTGGACTTTGCGCTATCGAACCTGGTCAATGCCGGGATGCGCAGGATCTGCGTGCTGACGCAGTACAAGAGCCACAGCCTGGACCGGCATATCACCACGACCTGGCGGCTGTCGAGCCTGCTCGGCAACTACGTGACCCCCGTGCCGGCCCAGCAGCGCCTTGGTCCACACTGGTACACCGGCTCGGCCGACGCGATCTACCAGTCGCTGAACCTGATCTTTGACGACGAGCCCGACCTCGTGGCCGTCTTCGGCGCCGACCACGTGTTCCGGATGGATCCGCGGCAGATGTTCGCCCATCACATCGAGCATGGCGCCGGAGTCACCGTGGCCGCCATCCCGGTACCCAGGCAGGAGGCCAGCGCGTTCGGCGTGATCAGGGTCGCGCCGGACGGCCGCAGGATCGAGGCCTTCCTGGAGAAGCCGGCCGACCCCCCGCCGATGCCCGGACGGCCCGACATGGCGTACGCGTCCATGGGCATCTACGTGTTCACCACCGACGTCCTCGTCGATGCGCTGCGCAAGGACGCTGCCGACGACGGCAGCCGGCACGACATGGGCGGCGACATCGTCCCGATGCTGGTCCGGGAGCGCGCCGCCCAGGTCTACGACTTCCTCGAGAACTCCGTGCCGGGCGCCGAGCCGCGCGACGCCGGTTATTGGCGCGATGTCGGGACGCTCGACTCCTACTTCGAGGCGCAGATGGACCTGTGCGCCGTGCACCCGATCTTCAACCTGTACAACGACAAGTGGCCGATCCTCACGCACGTGCCCTCGCAGCCGCCGGCCAAGTTCGTGCATGAGGAAGGTGACCGCGTAGGGCGCGCGGTCAACAGCGTCGTCAGCAACGGGGTGATCGTTTCCGGCGGGCTCGTGCGCGACGCCGTGCTCTCGCCGGGAGTGCGGGTGAACAGCTGGGCCAGGGTCGAGCGGGCGGTAATACTGCACAACACCAAGATCGGCCGCCATGCCGTCGTCGAGAACGCGATCTTGGACAAGAACGTGGACGTACCCGAGGGAGCGGTCATCGGGGTGGACAAAGACCACGACCGGGCCCGCGGGTTCGTGGTGTCGGAGGGCGGCATAACGGTCGTCGGCAAGGGCCAGGCCGTACCGCTGTGAGCGGCGACCGGCAAGATCCGCGGCCGCGGATTGCGATGCTCACCCGCGAGTATTCGCCCGAGGTGTACGGGGGCGCCGGGGTCCACGTCGAATACCTCGCTGCGGCCCTCGCCCGCCTGGTCGACCTCACCGTCCACTGCCAGGGCGCCGACCGGCCGGGCGCGATAGCGCACCGGCCGTGGCCACGGCTGTCGGCGGCCAACCCGGCGTTGCAGACCATCTCCGCCGAGCTGACGATGGCCGCCGACACCGGCGGCGCGCAACTCGTGCACTCCCACACCTGGTACACCGGCCTGGCCGGCCACCTGAGCAGCCTGCTGCACGGCATCCCGCACGTGCTCACCGCGCACTCGCTCGAGCCACTCAGGCCATGGAAGGCCGAGCAACTTGGCGGCGGCTACGCGGTCTCCAGCTGGTGCGAGCGCACGGCGATCGAATCCGCCTCGGCGGTGATCGCGGTCTCCGCCGGCATGCGGTCGGACATCCTGATGACCTACCCGCGGGTGCCCGCCGACCGCGTGCACGTGATTCACAACGGCATCGACGCCGCGCAGTACGCGCCCGACCGCGGCCGGGAGGCGCTGGATCGGTACGGGATCGATCCCGGCCAGCCAACGGTGGCCTTCGTCGGCCGTGTGACCAGGCAGAAGGGCCTGCAGGTGCTGCTGCGGGCCGCCGACCGGCTCGCTCCAGCGGCGCAGCTGGTGCTGTGCGCCGGCCAGGCCGACACGCCCGACCTGCAGGCCGAGGTCGGCGACCTGGTAGATCACCTGCGGGCAACCAGGTCCGGCGTCATCTGGCTGCCGGGGATGCTGGAAAAGGCCGAGGTCATCCAGATCCTCAGTCACGCGACCGTCTTCGCCTGCCCATCGCTGTACGAGCCGCTCGGCATCGTCAACCTCGAGGCGATGGCCTGCGGCACAGCCGTGGTGGCCTCGGCCGTGGGCGGCATCCCCGAGGTCGTCGCCGACGGCACGACCGGGCTGCTCGTGCCGCCCGACGACGAGCATGCGCTCGCGGACGCCCTCAACTCACTGATCGCCGATCCGGCCAGGGCGGCCGAGCTGGGCGCTCGGGGCCGAGCCAGGGCGGTGGCCGAGTTCAGCTGGAATGCGATTGCCACGCGGACCGCCGCGCTGTATCAAAGCCTGCTGGGCAAACCTCGGTAGCGGGAACGCGAGCATGCTCAGGACCTCGGCCGACCCCTTCCGGTATCGTTAGTCAAGATACATCTCGTCTTGCGGAGGAGATCCAGCATGGAGCAAGGCAGCCTGCCCCAGCCTGCGCCAGGACAGGCGCCGGGATCGCCGACACCAGCGGAAACCGGGCCGGCCCAGGCGGAGACCGCGTCAGGCCAGGCGGAGACCGCGTCACGCCAGGCGGAGACCGCGTCAGGCCAGGCGGAGACCGCGTCAGGCCAGGCGCCGGTCATCAGGGTGAGCGATCACGACCGCGACGCGGTCGCGCAGCGGCTCCAGGAGGCGTTTGCCGAGGGCCGGCTGGACGATGACGAGTTCGACCAGCGCATGCGGGCCGCGCTGACGGCCAAGCTGAACACCGAACTGGAGCCCCTCACGGCGGATCTGCCTGCCGGGATGCAGCGACCGGCTGCCGTCGCTCCCGCCGTGGTGGCCGGCCGGACGCCGGGGAAGTTCGCGATCGCCTACAAAAGCGGGATCCGGCGCGGCGGCCGCTGGCGGGTGCCCGAGCGCTTCTCGACCGTCGTGTACAAGGGCAGCGGGCGGCTCGACCTTCGCGCGGCCGAGCTCAGCGCGCCGGTCACGACGCTGTTCACCGTCGCCTACAAATCCCGCGTGGACGTGCTCGTCCCGCCCGGAGTGCGGGTCGAGCTGGAAGGGTTCGGCGTCAGCAAGGGCTGGTCCGCCGAGGAAGAGCTGGAGCGCCTGCTGCCGGCCGACGCGCCCGTCGTTCACGTCCGCGGAATCGGCTATAAGGGCACGATCGAGGTCAGCACGAAACCGGGCGACTCGGCCGGGCCAGCCCGGCCGGCACTGCCCGGCTAGCCGCGCCCGCCGCTGGCGGTGAGTCAGGCCGCCTAACGGTCGGCGGGCTCAGGTCACCGAGCCGGCCGCGGCTCCGGTCACTCGCTCCCCCCAGCGAGCGATCTCGGCCTCCAGATCCAGCGGCCC
>JASIBJ010000312.1 GCA_030045215.1 Streptosporangiaceae bacterium
TGGCCGACCTGGCCGAGGTATACGTCGGGGACGGGTTCGGCGCGTTGCACCGCAAGCACGCGAGCGTGTTCGACGTGCCCGCGCTGCTGCCCCATGCGGCCGGCGAACTGGTCCTGGCCGAGGTAGCGGTGCTCGAGCGGCTGACCAAGGATCCGGCCAGGCCGTACGTGGTCGTCCTCGGCGGGGCCAAGCCGTCCGACAAGCTCGGGGTGATCAGGAACCTGCTCGGCCAGGCCGACCGGATTCTCATCGGCGGCGGGATGTCCTATACGTTCCTGAAGGCCAAGGGCTACGAGGTCGGCAAGTCGCTGCTCGAGGCCGACAAGATCGATGAGGTTACGCAGGTGCTAGCCGAGGCGGCCGAGCGCGGGGTAGAGATCGTGCTGCCGGTGGACCTGGTCGGCGCGGCCGAGTTCGCGCCCGACGCCGAGCACGAGGTGTACGCCGTGGCCGACTTCCCGGCCGACCGGGAGGGCGTGGACATGGGACCCGCGACCCGCGAACTGTACCGGGCCAAACTGGCCGATGCCGCCACCGTGTTCTGGAACGGGCCGGTCGGCGTGTTCGAGTTCCCTGCCTTCTCGGCCGGCACCAGGGCGGTGGCGCAGGCGATCGCGGCGCTTCCCGCGCTGACGGTGGTCGGCGGCGGCGACTCGGCCGCGGCGGTCCGGACGCTGGGGGTGCCCGAGGACCAGTTCAGCCACATCTCGACCGGGGGCGGGGCCAGCCTGGAGTACCTCGAGGGCGCTACCCTGCCCGGGCTGGCGGCTCTCAGTTGACCCAGAAACCGGCCAGGAAGCCGCTGGTCGCCGGCAACTGGAAGATGCACAACAACCACTTCGAGGCGCTGGCGCTCACCCAGAAGCTGGCGTTCACCCTGGTTGACAAGGACTTCGCGGCGGCCGACATCGCGGTGCTGCCGCCGTTCACCGCCCTGCGGAGTGTCCAGACACTGATCGAGGGGGACCGGCTCCAGCTGCTGTGGGGCGCCCAGGACGTGTCGGAGCACGAGGACGGCGCCTACACCGGAGACATCTCGGCCCGGATGCTGGCCAAGCTTGGCTGCCAGTTCGTGCTGGCCGGGCACTCGGAGCGGCGCCAGTACCACCACGAGGATGATGCGCTGATCAACGCTAAGGTCAAGCGGATCCTCGAGCGGTCGATGACGCCGATCCTGTGCGTCGGCGAGTCGCTTGAGGTGCGCCAGGCCGGCGGCTACCTGGAACTGGTCCTGGCCCAGCTGGACGGCGGCCTGGACGGCCTCACTGCCGCCCAGGTCGGCGGCCTGGTCGTGGCCTATGAGCCGGTCTGGGCGATCGGGACCGGCGAGGTGGCGACGCCTGAGGACGCCGAGGAGGTCTGCCGGGCCATCCGTGGCCGCATTTCCGCCGTTCGCGGGGACCCGGCGGCCGCAACTGCGCGTATCCTGTATGGCGGGTCAGTGAAGCCCGACAACATGCCCGCGATCATGGCCGAACCGGACATCGACGGAGCACTAGTCGGCGGCGCGAGCCTGGATCCCGGTGAGTTCGTGGGAATCTGCCGGTATCGTGACCCACGGGGGGCAAACCCCCGGTGAACCCCCCAGGGCACGGGGGCAGGCCAGAGTAGAGAGACGAGTAGGTGCGGTGACTGTCGCCTTCGAGGTTATCCTCATCATCACGAGCCTGCTGATGGTGCTGCTGGTACTGCTCCACAAGGGCAAGGGCGGCGGCCTGTCCGATCTGTTCGGCGGCGGCATCTCGTCCTCTCTCGGCCAGTCGTCGGTGGTCGAGCGGAACCTGGACCGGATAACGATCTTCACGGGCATCATCTGGTTCCTGTGCATCGTCGCACTCGGGATCCTGGACAAGTAAGCGGCTGGGGCCGCAGCCGGTGCGGCTGCTGCAAGATCGCATGTTCTCAGCAAGGGGTGAGCAGTGAGCAGTGGCAACGCCATACGCGGCAGCCGGGTCGGGGCCGGGCCTATGGGCGAGGCTGAGCGCGGCGAGGCGGCGCCACGGGTGCGCGTCTCGTTCTGGTGCTGCAACGGGCACGAGACCATTCCCAGCTTCGCTTGCGACGCGGCCATCCCCGAGTACTGGGACTGCCCGCGGTGTGGCCTGCCTGCCGGGCAGGATGAGGAGCACCCACCCGCCCCGCCGCACGCCGAGCCGTACAAGACACACCTGGCCTACGTGAAGGAGCGGCGCAACGACACCGACGGCGCCGCGATACTGGCCGAGGCGCTGGACCGCCTGCGCAAGGGCGCGTAAGCCGATCCCCGCGGCAAGCCGCGGAGATCGCGCACGCGGCCTTGCCGATTCGCCTGGGGGATGACCCCCGTATCCCCCGCATGCGCCTTCCGGCGCGGGGCCGCTCAAGGCGATCTGCGCGGGAGGACGACCCCCATACCCCCATGCGCCTTCCGGCGCGGGGTCCCTCAATGCGCGAAGGCCTCGCGCTGGCCTTCTGGCAGCAGCGGCACGGGTGCCTGCGGCGCGGCCTCGAGGGCGGCGACCTGAGTCTGCAGGTCGTGGACGAGCAGGCCCGCCATGTCCTGGCTGAAGCCGTTGCGCACCACGATCCGCAGCACCGCGACGTCCTGCATGTTCTCGGGAAAGGTGTAGGCCGGCACGAGCCAGCCGCGCTGACGCAGTCGCTCGGAGATATCGAAGACCGTGTACCCCGACTTAGCCGGGTCGCGCAGCCTGAACGCGAGCACCGGAAGGTCGCTGCCGTCCGACAGCAGCTCGAACGGCCCCATCTCGGCGATCTCCCCGGCCAGGTACTTCGCCACGTTCTGGCACGTCTGCTGCACCTGGCGGTAGCCCTCGAACCCGAGCCGCAGGAAGTTGTAGTACTGCGCGGCGACCTGGGCGCCCGGCCGGGAGAAGTTCAGCGCGAATGTCGGCATCTCCCCGCCTAGGTAGTTCACCCGGAAGATCAGGTCCTCGGGCAGCGCCGCCTCATCCCGCCAGATGATCCAGCCCACGCCCGGGTAGACCAGCCCGAACTTGTGGCCCGAGGTGTTGATGGAGGCGACCCTCGGCAGCCGGAAGTCCCACTCGAGGTCGGGCGCGAGGAACGGGGCGACGAAGCCGCCGGAGGCGCCGTCAACGTGGACGGGGATGTCCAGGCCGGTTTTGTCCTGTAGGTCGTCAAGGGCAGACGCGATCTCGGCGACGGGCTCGTAGCTGCCGTCCATGGTGGAGCCGAGGATGGCGACGACGCCGATGGTGTTCTCGTCGCAGTGGGCCGCCGCCTCTGGTGCGGTGAGGTGCAGCCGGCCGGGTTCCATCGGGACCAGTCGCGGCTCGACCTGCCAGTACCGGCA
>JASIBJ010000313.1 GCA_030045215.1 Streptosporangiaceae bacterium
GTCCGGCGACGAGGAAGCGGACGACGAATCCGAGGATGTCGACGAAGCCGACGACTCGGTTGAAGACGACACGTCCGAGGACGACGCTGACCAGGCCGACGAGTCGGCGGCCGACGAGTAACGACGCAGCCATGGACGAGCCCGGCCAGCCTGAGCTGGCCGGGCTCGTCCGGCTCCGGCTTGACCTCGGTTATGACGGATCTGGCTTCCACGGCTGGGCCAGCCAGCCGGGCCTGCGCACGGTCCAGGAGGTGATCGAGGAGGCCCTCGGCCGGGTGCTGGCGCTGCCCGGCCCGCCGTGGCCCGCGCTCACCGTCGCGGGAAGGACCGACGCGGGCGTCCACGCGCGCGGTCAAGTCGCGCATGTCGACGTGCCGGCCGATGCCTGGGCGGAGGCCGCCCCGGTCGCGGTTCGCCGGCTTGGCCGGCTGCTTCCCGACGACATCCGGGTCTGGTCCGTCGGCCTTGCGGCGGCAGGCTTTGACGCCCGCTTCTCCGCGCTCTGGCGCCGGTACTCCTATCGGGTCTGCGACGACCAGGCGCTGACCGACCCGCTGCGACGGCGCGACACCCTCTGGTACAGCCGTCGGCTCGACCTGGACCGGATGAACGAGGCAGCCGGCGCCTGCCTGGGCGAGCACGACTTCGCCGCGTTCTGCCGCCGCCGCGAGGGCGCCTCGACAGTCAGGACCGTCATCCGGCTGGACTGGGCTCGCGCCGAGCCTGGCGTTGCGGTGGCAACGGTGACCGCCGACGCCTTCTGCCACAACATGGTCAGGGCGCTGACCGGAGCGCTGCTGTCCGTCGGCGACGGCAGCAGGCCCGCCGCCTGGCTGGGGGAGGTCCTGGCGGCCCGGCGCCGCGACCCGGCGGTCCGGGTCGCGCCACCGCACCCGTTGTGCCTTGAGGAGGTCGGCTACCCGCCCGCCGCCGACCTGGCCGCGCGCGCCGCGGCCACCCGCAGAGTCAGGGAACTGCCGGGCACCGGGTAGGCGCTGGCCGGGCTACGGGGTGCCGTTCACCATCCGGTTCGACAGGCTGACGTTGGCCGTGCTCTGGAGCAGCTGGCTCATGAACGCCACAAGGCTGGCCTGCTGGGCCTTCGTCTTGGGCGTGCGCAGGTTGGTGAACTCCGCCCAGATGAGGATCAGGTAGTGCCCCTTGAACACGGCCTCCTCGACGCCGTTGCCGTGCCCGAGCTTTTTCGTGGGTCCCGTGCGGGCAGGCAGCTGGGCCACGAAATTGCTGGCTCCGGCGGCCCGGCCGGCCTTCGACGCGTCGCTGGCGTTCTTGAGGTTGAACACGCCGATCGTGCCCATCATCGGGCCAGACAGGTAGGACGCCCGCGCGGCCTGCGTGCACCCGGCCGAGCCGATCGCGGACTGCAGGCTCGAGCCGGCCACCGCGTTGCCGCAGTTCTTGCTCAGGCTGACGGCCGTGCGGCTGTACGACGTCCCGCCCGCATTGAAGCTGAGCGGGTAGAGCTGGGCGATGGTCAGCGGAACCGGGTCGGCTGCGCGGGACGCGATGTGGCCGTACGGCCCGAGCGTCGGAGTCGGCGTAGGCGTAGGCGTGGCACTGATCGTGGGCGTGGCCTGCGGGCTGGCAGTCTGATGGCCTCGCGAGGAGATGAGGCGGGAGCCGAGGTAGAGCGCGCCGCCGGCCGCCAGCACCAGTATCACCGCGATGAGAATGGCGCTGCGCGGGTACCGATGCCCGGCACGTCTGCGCGGTGCCCGGGTGCTGCGGCCCGCCCGGCGCCCGGTGCCAGGGACGCCGGTCTCTGGAGTGCCCGTGCCCGTGCCCGGTGCGCCTGTGCGTGGGCCTCCCCTGGGCGACCCGACTGTGTCGGAGTCGGTGGTCTTTGGCCCTGTCCTCGTCGGGCCGAGTGACCGCGCCGGAGCCGTTCCTGTCCCCGGTGCCCCGATCCTGCCCGTGCCAGTCCCGGCCAGGCTGATCCCGCCCGCGCTGGCCCGAGCCGTACTGGCCGGGTCTGCGTGGGCCGCAGCGCGCGCGGCGGCCGCCTGCGGGCTCCAGGGCGCCAGCCTGTGGCCTCGCCCGGTGCGGTCCGGCGGCGAGCCAGGCCCGGCCTCCTCCGGCGGCCCGGCTGGCCGCTGGCGCCGTCCGGCGCCCGTTCCCGTGGCTTCGCGCCCAGGCGCACCCTCAGGCCGCTCACGGCGTCCGCTGCCCGGCCCGGTCGCATCCTGCGCGGGCGGGCCCGCCGGGCTCCGGAGAACGCTCTCAGGCCCGCCCAGGACCCCCTGCTCCGCGGCGGCCGTGGCAGCCAGGCGTGGCCTCGTTCCCGTCCCGAAGCCTGATGGCGAGGCCGCGCGCGCGTCGGGATCGGCGATGTCCGGCCCACGTTCGCCCTCGCCGGTTGCGAACGGAGAAGTCCAGGTGCCGGTCGCGCGCCCCTCGCCGAGAGCCCGCCACGTCTGAGTTGAGGTCACGTCCGCGGCGGGATCGCTGACCGCGAGCATGGAGTAGCCGCCCGTGTCCTGGTCGTAATAGCCAGAGCTTGACGGCCGACCCGACTCAGGCGGCCGGCCGCCCGGCCAGCCTCCCGAGGCGTGCGGGCCGGCCGGAGCCGACGCCC
>JASIBJ010000314.1 GCA_030045215.1 Streptosporangiaceae bacterium
CGGACACCAGCGGCTCGCACCGACGATCCCCAGCCCGTCGGCACGCCGCACGCCACCAGCGCGGCGACGTCGAACGAGATCTCCTGCGGGATCTTGATGACCGAGAACTCGGAGACGACCGCGTACTGCGAGAACGTGCCGAGTACGCACAGCCCGCCGAAGTCCTCGCCATCCTGATGGAACCGGAACGTGCCATCGGGAAACATGCCGGTGCCCGCGTTCTTGCCCGCGTCGCACAGGTTCTGCCGGCCCGTCGAGCAGTACCGGCATGACCCGCAGGCCGGAATGAACGAGCAGGTCACGTGGTCGCCCAGCGCCACCCTGGTCACGCCCTCGCCGACCGCGTCGACCACCCCGGCACCCTCGTGCCCGCCGACCACGGGCATCCGCATCGGCGCGTCGCCCTTCTGGATGTGGTCGTCGGAGTGGCACAGCCCGGCCGCGTAGAACTTGATCCTCACCTCGTTCGCCTTCGGCTCATCGAGCTCAAGCTCGGTGATCTCCCAGGGCAGGCCCGGCTCCCGGCAGACCGCGGCCCGGGTGGTCATGCTCATGCGGATCCCTCCCCGGCGGGTAGCGGACGGCGGGCGAGCCTGGCGGCTGCGCGATGGCGGGCAAGGCGCCTTGTGTCAATCCACGATGTGGTGGCGGAGACCGGCGGCGCCACACCCCTTTTCACTTCGCGGAAGAGAAACGGAAGCGGGGGGTCGGGCGGTCAGCCCCCGGCGGTTACATCGTGGCTGCTCCCGCGGCGTGCCGTGAGAACGCGGCCCGATCCGCGGCTTCTGCTACGCGGAAAGCCAGGTTCCGCTGCCGCTCGCGGCCGTGCTAGCTTCCGCGACATCCGGACTAGGGTGGCTGGTCCGCGGGAGGACGCTGCGTGATCGACAAGTTCCGTGCCGATCCGATGAGCGCGCTGGCGCCAATACCCTCGGGTGCGTCCGTGGCCGTCGGGGGCTTCGGCAGTTCTGGCCGGCCGGATACGCTGCTTGACGCCCTGTGCGATCTGGACCGCCGCGACCTGCATGTCATCGTCAACAACGTCGGCAGTGACTTCACCGGCATCGGGCGGCTGCTTGCCGAGGGCCGCATTCGCCGGCTGACCGCCTCGTTCCCTGTCCTTCCAGAATTTTATGACGAGTACTTCGGCGGGCGAGTCGAGCTGGAGTTGATTCCGCAGGGAACGCTGGCCGAGCGCCTGCGGGCGGGCGGCGCGGGCATTCCGGCGTTCTACACCCCCTCCGGGGCGGGCACGATGCTGACCGATGGAACCTTCCCGCTTGGCTACGGCCGCGACGGCCACGTCACCGAGCGCATGCAGGCTCGGGAGCATCGCGAGTTCAGTGGCCGCGAGCATGTGCTCGAGTACGGCATCGTCGCGGACTTCGCGCTGGTTAAGGCAAACCAGGGCGACCGCAAGGGCAATTTGCGATTCCGGCTGTCGGCGCGGAACTTCAACCCGCTGGCCGCGATGTCGGGCCGGTACACCTTTGCCGAGGTGGAGCACCTGGTAGCGGCGGGCGATCTCGCGCCCGACGACATTCACCTGCCCGGCGTATTCGTCGATGAGGTTTTGCTGCGGTCGGAACTGTCGCCCAGGCAGCCGGCGATGCCGCGGCCCGGGTCATGACCGAGACGGCCGCGAGGGCGGCGATCAGCGGGCGCAGCCGCGACGAAATCGCCCAGCGCCTCGCCGCCGACCTGCGCGATGGCTATGTCGTGAACCTGGGCGTGGGAATTCCCCTGCTGGTGCCCCGGTTCATCCCGCCGGATGTCGAGGTGATCCTGCACGCGGAGAATGGCGTGCTGGGGCTTGGGCCGCCTGCCCCGGCCGGCCACGAGGACCCGGATCTCACCGACGCCGGCAAGCAGCCGGCCACGGTCATCACCGGCGCGGCCATCGTCGACTCGGCGCTGTCGTTCGCGGTGGTCCGCGGCGGGCACCTGGACGTCACGGTGCTCGGCGCGCTGCAGGTATCCGGCCAGGGCGACCTGGCGAATTGGTACGTGCCCGGCCGGCACCCGGCGGTTGGCGGGGCCATGGACCTGGTCGCGGGC
The DNA here is from genome assembly GCA_030045215.1 of Streptosporangiaceae bacterium. The sequence continues at coordinate 2,059 of JASIBJ010000314.1, forward strand.
GCGCGCGAAGTCTGGGCCGTGATGGAGCACGTCGACCGGGAGGGACGGCCGAAGATCGTCCAGCGGTGCACGTTCCCGCTGACCGGCCGGCGCGTCGTCACCAGGGTGTATACCGACCTGGCCGTCTTCCACGTCGTGAACGGCCAGCTGCGCCTGACCGAGTATGCGCCGGGCGTGTCGCCAGCGGCGGTACGGGAACGGACGGCGGCGCCGTACATCGAGGATCTGGCCGACGACGCCGACGCGCAGGCGCGAGGCTAGGCTGCAGCATGGCCACGATCGACTTGACCGCGATCACCGCGATCGACGTGCACACGCATGTGCACAAATCCGTCCGCGGGAACCAGGATCTCGATCATGCTCGCACCGAGGACATGGGCCGGTACTTCGGGATCGGCACCATGCCCAGGTACACGGTGCCCGAGCTAGCTGATTACTACCGGCAGCGCGGCCTGGCCTGCGTGACGTTCACCGTTGACAGCATCTCCCAGACCGGCGAGGAGCCGGTCCCTGACAACTTCGAGGTCGCCGAGCTCGCGACGCAGCATGCGGACGTGATCATCCCCTTCGCCAGCATTGACCCGGCCCGCGGTGCCGCCGGGGTGCGGCAGGCCAGGCGGCTCATCACCGGCTTCGGCGTGCGGGGGTTCAAGTTCCACCCCGGCACTCAGGCCTTCTACCCCAACGACCGGCTGGCCTACCCGCTCTACGAGGTCATCAGCGAGTTCGGCCTGATCGCCTTGTTCCACACGGGCCAGACCGGGGTCGGCGCCGGAACGCGGGGAGGCGGCGGCATCAGGCTGAAGTACTCCAACCCCCTCTACCTCGATGACGTTGCCGCCGACTTCCCTGACATGGACATCATCCTGGCTCACCCCTCGTTCCCCTGGCAGGACATCGCGCTGTCGATCGCGACCCACAAGCCGCGCGTGTATATCGACCTGTCCGGCTGGTCGCCGAAGTACTTCTCCCCCATGCTCGTCCAGTACGCCGGCTCCCTGCTGAAGCACAAGGTACTGTTCGGCACCGACTTCCCCGTGCTCACACCGGAGCGATGGATGGCAGACTTCGAGAACCTCGCCATCAAGCCCGAGGTGCGGCCGCTGATCATGAAAGAGAACGCGGCCAGGCTGCTGCGGCTCG
>JASIBJ010000030.1 GCA_030045215.1 Streptosporangiaceae bacterium
CGCTTCGCTACCTGATCCAGCCGGTCGCCGAGCAGGCGGGGAGGAGAGCGCGGTGTCTGACAGCGAGGATGACCGCATGAAGTCGTTCGCCGACAGGGCCCGAGCGGCGCTGTCAAACGTGGGGCAGGACGACCGCGTCAAGCAGGCCGCTGCCGTGACCAAGGACGTGGCATCCCGGGCTGGAGAAGCGTCCAAAACCGTTTCTCGCAAGGTCTCGCAAGAGGACGCGTGGAACGAGTTGCGCGCCGACGCCGAACTGCTGGCCGAGATCGCCCGTGCCGACCACGCGCTCGTGGTCGACCTGATCGACCGAGTTGCGAAGCTTGAGGCACAGGCCGGAATCAAGGCAGGTCCCGGCAATGGCAGCTGAAGTGCCGCTTTCGGCGGTGCGCGACGACGCGCGCCATCGTGTCCCCAGGCCGCCTTCGCTCGGCGACCTCATCGAGGATGCGGGACGCCAGCGGCTCGCCGCGTACTACCTGTACAGCGCGCTGCTTGCCGGAGTACTGGACGGCGACGACCTGGCGCCAGCCGCCTGGTCGGCGAAACTTGCCGAGCCGATGCAGCGACTGGGCCTGGCCGGGCTGGCGCCCAGGACCTGGGGAGGCCTCGAGGTCCAGCTGATGCCGGACGAGCAGGGCTCGCTGCGAAGCCAGAACAGGCAATCCGAGTTCGCGCACCGGCTCGTCGACATGATCAACCAGCGTGCTTTCGGTCCGCTGTGCGGAGATGCCGACAGCGTGCGCCTGACCACGCCGGGCCAGGCGGGCGGCAATGACCTGGCCCTGATCAAAGGCGATCGAGTGGTTGGCACCTGCAAGGTCGTCGACCACTGGGAACTGGTCGCACAGCACCTGGCAGGCGCACCGGTCCTACACGTGGAGGCCGAGGCACAGACCGCGCACACAGTTCAGCAGAAGGTCGAAGGCCAGCTGAAGGAAACCGGCATCTCGCACGCGGTAAGCCTGGGTGCCAATCTCGCCGTCGACGTGCACCCGCTCGGCGCGGCCCTGGGCCTGGGCACCCGGCTGGTCCGGGCGCGGATCCGGACCGGCCGAGACGAAGCCGGTACGCTTCGCGACCTTGGCCAGGAGCTGGGCGCGCTGCGTGATCAGGCCAACGAGGAGCTGGCTGACGCGCATGCAGAGAAAACCACGTGACGGTGCGTTGCCGCGAGGTGCCGCCGGCCCCTCGTTCCCTGAAACGTCGCAGCATGGTGGGGAACGAGGGGTCACCGGAGCGGTGAGTAGTCCCGCCAGGCTGATGCCAGCCGGGGTCAGCTGGCTGGCGTGATCCGTGGGCGGATCGCCGGTGACGGCGGCCGGCCCAGGCGGCCTTGGCTTCGACGGCCACACAGGCGGCACCTTTTGTCAGCCCTCAGGCGGGCGGTCGTCGCTGCTGAAGTACCGGATGAGGTATTCGCCGGCAAAGACAGCGGCGCCGACGCCGCCGATGAAGAGGATCAGCACGCCGACGGTGTACAAGTCGTCCTCTACCATCCCGAGCACGCCGATGACCAGCCCGAGCAAGATGACCAGGGCAACTGATGCGATGTTCCTGCTGCTCATTTAGCCGACGCGCCTCAGAGTGTTGAGGGCGCAGGTGTACCCGAAGCGCGCTGGCGGTACACATAGCGCGACGATAGTGCCGCCGCAACGGGGAACGCGCAGCGAACGGGGGCGGGATGGGCGCGATGGCGCACGTTCTGGCGGTGAACCCGGTCCCGGCGCGGTCGCAGATGGGGTCCTCGCTGGGGTTCCACATCATCCTCGCGTGTTTCGGCATCGCGTTCGCGGCCGTCATCATGACTGCGGAATGGATCGGGATCAGGCGCGGCGACGCCACCGCGCTCCTGCTGGCCCGCCGCTGGTCGAAGGTCATGGCGGTGCTGGTGGCGGTCGGCGCGGTGTCGGGGACGGTGCTGTCGTATGAGATGGGCCTGTTGTGGCCGGGCTTGATGGGCCGGTTCGGCGCGGCAATCGGCTTCCCGTTCTCGATGGAAGGGATCTTCTTCTTCCTGGAAGCGATCTTCGTCGGGGTCTACCTGTACGGGTGGCGGCGGATGCCGCCCTGGGCGCACTGGTGGAGCGGGATGCCGATCGTGGTGTCCGGAGTGCTGGGCGCCTTGTCGGTTGTCGCGGCGAACTCGTGGATGAACTCACCGGCCGGGTACACGCTCAGCCGCGGCAAGATCACGAACGTCGATCCGGTGTCGGTGTTCTTCAACGCCTCTACCCCCTACGAGACCGCGCACATGGTGCTCGCCGCATACATGGTGACCGGCTTCCTCATCGCCGGCGTCTACGCGGCGGGGTTGCTGCGCGGACGGCGAGACCGCTACCACCGGCTGGGCTTCGCCATCCCGTTCACGCTGGCCGGGATTGCCGCCCCGCTGCAGGTAATGACGGGGGACATCATCGCCCGCTTCATCGCCCATAACCAGCCGGTCAAGTTCGCCGCCATGGAGTACGTGTCCAAGACCACCAGCGACGTGCCCGAATGGCTGGGCGGTATCTTCATCAACGGCCACGTCTACCTCGGCGCCGCCATCCCGGCGTTTGACTCGATATTGGTCGGGTTCTCGCCGCACACCAGGGTCATCGGCTGGCAGAGCGTCCCCCCGGCACAACGGCCGCCGCTGGTCACGCTCATCCACCTGAGCTTCGACCTGATGGTGGGCATCGGCTTCTTCCTGCTCGCGCTGGCGGCGTGGCAAGGCTGGTGGTGGTGGTTCCACCGCCGCTTGCTGATGACCCCGTGGTTCCTGGTGCCCTCTGCCCTCAGCGGAGTGGCGGCCGTGGCCGCGATGGAGTCGGGCTGGGTGGTCACCGAGGTCGGTCGCCAGCCGTGGATCGTCTACCGGGTCTTGCTGGTCAGCACTGCGGTCACCCCTTCCAGCGGGGTAACCGTCACCCTGGGCGTGATCCTCGCCTTGTACGCGATCTTGACCGTGGTCTCGATCGGCGTTCCGATGGTCATGTCCCGGCGCTGGCGGCAGGGCACGCCCGCCGAGGAGGAAACTGAGCAAGTGCCGTACGGCCCCTCGCCGGCCCGGGCCGGGGCATCGCCCGCCGCGCCCCCGGCCGGTCGCGCCCTGCCCCGGTCGTCGGGCGGGCCGGACGCTCCATGAGCCCTTCGCCGGAGGCCATCGCGGTCGCGGCGATCCTGTTCGTGGTGATCGCCGCGTACGCGCTGCTGGGCGGGGCAGACCTCGGCGGCGGGATCTGGGACCTGCTGGCGGGCAGCACCGAGCGCGGCGCCGTCCCGCGGCGGCTCATCGACGACTCCATCACGCCCGTCTGGGAAGCCAACCACGTGTGGCTTGTCTTCATCCTGGTACTGCTGTGGACGGCGTTTCCGCTCGCGTTCGCCGCCATCATGACGGCCCTGTTCGTCCCGCTCAGCCTCTCCGCCCTCGGAATCGTCCTGCGCGGGGTCGGGTTCGCCTTCCGGCACACCGCGGAGAAGCTGCGGATGCGGCGATTGGCGGGAGCGACATTCGCCGCCGCCTCGCTCATCACGCCCTTCTTCATGGGCACGGTCGTCGGGGCGATTGCCACCGGTCATGTGCCCGTGCACCCCCACGGCAACGTGCTGGGCGCCTGGACGTCACTCACCGCCATCCTGACGGGGTTCCTGTTCGTCGCCGCCTGTGCCTACATCAGCGCGGTCTATCTCGTCCTGGAGGCCCGCCAGCGCGGGCACCACGAGATGACGCGTTACTTTGCGCTCCGCGCCACCGCGGCCGGGCTGGTCACCGGTGCCCTGGCTGGTGGCACATTCGCCGCACTGTCGTCCAGCGCGCCACGCCTGTTTGGCCGCCTGACCGGGATTTCCCTGCCACTGGTGGCGATCTCGATCGCAGCGGGGACGGCCGTGCTGGTCATGCTCTGGCTGCGCTGGTACCGCGCCGTGCCCCTGCGGGTGACGGCCGCTGTTGCCGTAGCTGCCGTCGTCTGGGGCTGGGGACTGGCCCAGTACCCGTACTTGCTCCCCACCTCGCTGTCGCTCGCTGTTGGCAGTGCCCCCACCGCGACTTTGGTAGCGGAGTTCGTGGTCACGGGCTTGGCGGTCCTGCTCGTAGTGCCGGGGTTCGGCCTGCTTTACTTCCTGCAGCAGCGGCGCGTGCTGACAGCGGCGGAGTCAGATGCCGACCTGCGGTTGGCTGCCCGCCTCGAACCCGCTACTTCCGGCCAGCCCGCGGCTGCCGCGGCGCCACTGGGGATCCGGATGACGACGGCGCTGGTGCTGGCGATCCTGGCCATCAGGGCGATCAGGGATGTGTTCTCGCGCCCGGATCGCCGGTGACGGCGGCCGGCCCACCGGATGCGTATCCGGCTGATCGCCGTACCATCACAGGCTGGTATAAAGCTGCCTGATGGGGGAAGGGACGCAAGCAGGACCTGTGGCCGGCCGCGGCGCCAGCGGGCAGTTCGTTGCCGACGCCATGATCACATGCCCGGCGACGCACGACCTCGACACCGGAATCGACGAGATCCGGGCGTTCTTCGCGGATGAGCACGTCCACATGGCGCTGGTCGTCGCAACCGACCGGCGGCTCGTCACGACGATCGAAAGGACCGACCTGCCTGCGACTTCTCCGGCCCTGTCCCGTGCGGCGGAACTCGGCACGCTGACCGGGCGCACCGCGGATCCGGCCCAGGCACTCGACGTCGTGACCGCGCTGCTGCTGCGGGAACGGCGCCGCCGCCTGGCTGTCATCGACGGTTGCGGCTACCTGCTCGGCCTGCTGTGCCTGAAAAATGACGCGACCGGCTACTGCTCGGAAGACGACATCCGCCGGCGGCGCACCGGTCAGGCTGCTTCCAGCGACGCGAACGGACCCAGGCCAACACGACCGTGATCGGCATGCCACAGCCAGCCCTTCGGCGGTGTGGCCTGACGCCCCTGGGGGTAACCGGTTCTCGACATCCTGGCGCTCGAGGGCAGCGTCAGGGCGACGACGAGCACGGCAGGCGCTCCCCCGAGGAGGGCGGCGTCTGGCCTCGGGGGGACTAATAATGACAATTACGGCTGAACGGGCCCCGGTCAGCGTCGGGCGTGATACCCAGACGATGACCGTCGGGGAGTTCCTGCTGCGGCGCATCCGGGAGGCTGGCGTCACCCATGCCTTCGGCGTGCCGGGTGACTTCAACCTCGAGCTGCTGCAGCAGATGGAAGACTCTGGCACCCTGACCTGGGTGGGGACGTGTAACGAGCTGAACGCGTCCTACGCCGCGGATGGCTACGCGCGGCTGAATGGCATGGCCGCGCTCATCGTGACCCAGGCAGTGGGCGCCCTGAGCGCGATCAACGGGGTGGCCGGCTCGTATGCCGAGCACGTCCCGGTGATCTGCGTTTGCGGGTCGATCCCGCTCCGGTCCATGGAGCGCGGCCTCAACATGCATCACACGATGGCCGACGGGACCTGGGACCGGTTCATCAACGCGTACGCGCAGGTGACGGTCGCGCAGGCCCGGCTGACGCCGGACAACGCCGTCTCCGAGATCGACAAGCTCATCCGCGCGGCCTGGCATAGCAAGCTCCCGGTGTACATCGAGCTGCCGTCCGACGTCGCCTACCTCGACATCGAGGTCCCGACAGCGCCGCTGGTGCTGGAGGAGCCGCCGTCAGACCCGGAGCGGCTGCGCTCGTGCGTCTCGGCGATTGCGGGTCGGCTGTCGGACGCTAAGTCACCAGCGATCCTGGTGGATCTGGACGCCGACCGGTTCGGCGTCGCGACCGAGGTCATGGGGCTGGCGGAGAAGATGCAGCTGCCGGTGGCCGTCGTCACCCCGGCTAAGGCCGTGATCGACGAGACGTTCCCTTACTACGTCGGCCTGTACAACGGCCAGGGGAGCCAGCCGCACGTGCGCGAGGCCGTCGAGAACAGCGACTGCCTGCTGTCCATTAATTACCGGCCGATCGACCTGGACTCTGGCAGCTTCACCGCGTCGCTGCCCGCCGAAATGATCCAGGCCCGCGGGCACTCGGTGGACATCGGCGAGGACAACTTCCAGGCGGTAACGCTGAAGGAGGTCCTGCGCGGGGTCATCGACGCCGTCCCGCGGGTGACCAACCGGGCCACCCGCCAGTTCGCGCCGACCGCGGCCCCCATGGCTAATCACAGCGACGGCTCGGGCAAGCTGACTCAGGCCGCGTACTGGCAGGCCATCCAGGGCTACATCCGGGCCGGAGACGTGCTCATCGCCGAGGACGGCACTTCTTATGCGGCGCAAGGCCTGAACCTGCCGCCGAAGTGCACCTTCGTCTCGCAGGTCGTCTGGGGGTCGATCGGCTACACCGTCGGGGCGCTGCTCGGCACGCTGACCGCGGCACCAGACCGCCGGCACCTGCTGTTCGTGGGCGACGGCTCATTCCAGCTCACGGCGCAGGAACTGTCCACCATGCTGCGGCACGACCACAAGCCCGTGATCTTCCTGATCAACAACGGCGGCTACACCGTCGAGCGCGGCTACCTCGGCAAGAACGCGCGTTACAACGACGTGGCAACGTGGGCTTACGCGGATCTGCCGAAACTGTTCCGTCCCGATACCACGGCGCAGTCGTTCCTCGTCAAAACCGTCGCCGATCTGGAGCAGGCCCTCAGCGCACCGAACGACAGGCTGATCTTTATCGAGTCGATCATGGATCCGCACGACTCTCCCGACGCGGTCATCATCGGCGGCAACACCGGGGCGGACCTCGACTACGGGCCGCGCGGGCCTCAGCACCGCGGCAACATGCAACTCCGGCCAGCCATCTGAGGCGGCACTGACAGGGAAGGCTTACACGGACCCTCACGTGCGGAAACGCCCGTGAGGGACCGTGGCCTGACCCGCCAGCGGAGCGAAGCACCGCAAAACGTCAGATCCCGGTCCCGGTGGCCGGGGCAACTGACGCCAGCAATGGAATGGCGGCCTGTGGGGTATGAACGGGGCTCACCGGCGGCGTGAGGTTTTGCCCCGGCCATTCGGTCTTTGGGGGGAGACGATGCAGCGGCTTGAGGTACAGCTGGAAGACGATCTGACCGGCGGCCCAGCCGACGAGACGGTTCAGTTCGCGCTGGAAGGCACGACGTACGAGCTTGATCTGAGCGCCCAGCATGCGGCCGATCTTCGGCGTCGGCTGGCGCCGTTTGTCGAGCATGCGCGGCGAGTGCACCGTCGCGGCGTCCGGGCGCAGGTCCGGACTGCGGCCAGCCGGGAGCGCAGCCGCCAGATTAGGGCCTGGGCTGAGCAGCAGGGTCTGGACGTGGCGGCCCACGGACGGTTGCCGACTGAGATCATTGCGCAGTATGACCGGTCCCAGGGCGACGGGCATCCCGCGGTTTCTCGAAGAGGGCGCCCGTCGGCCCGCCGCACCAGGCGGTAGGGGCGGCTAACAGCTTTGTGCCGCTCGAGGGTCTTGGCCGAGATCACAAGATCCCCGAGCTACCATCGCGGGGACGATCATGACAGGAGCGCGCATGACGGTTCCCAGCTCAGAAACGATGCAGGCGTGGGCGGTGAGCCAGCCAGGCCCAATCGAGACCAGCCCGCTGAGGTACGTAGAGAAGCCCGTGCCGACCGCGGCTCCCGGCGAACTCCTCGTCCAGGTCCTCGCCTGCGGCGTCTGCCGGACTGACCTGCATGTCAGCGAGGGTGACCTGCCGGTGCACCGTGAGCACGTCACGCCCGGTCACATGGTCGTGGGCCTGGTGGCGGCATTGGGCGAGGGCGTCACCGACTACGCCGTCGGGGACCGAGTCGGCGTGGCGTGGCTGCGGCACACCGACGGGACCTGCGTCTACTGCCGCCGCGGCAACGAGAACCTGTGTCCTAACTCCCTCTACACGGGCTGGGACGCTGACGGGGGCTATGCGGAGTACACGACCGTTCCGGCGCCGTTCGCTTACCGGCTGCCGGCCGACGTCGCCAACGTCGAGCTGGCGCCGCTGCTGTGCGCCGGAATCATCGGCTACCGGGCGCTGCTGCGCGCGTCACTGCCGGAGCAGGGCAGGCTCGGATTGTACGGATTCGGTGACAGCGCCCACCTCGTCGCTCAGGTGGCAGTGGCGCAAGGTGCGAGAGTCCATGCCCTGACCCGCGGCGAGGCTTCCCAGCAACTCGCGCTCGAGCTAGGTGCCGCGTCGGTCGGGGGAGCGTACGACTCCCCGCCGGAACCGCTGGACAGTGCGATCCTGTTCGCGCCGGTCGGGGACCTCGTGCCAGTCGCGATGCGCGCACTTGACCGCGGCGGAGTCCTCGCCGTCGCCGGGATCCATCTGACCGACACGCCGCCGCTGAACTATGAGCACGAGCTGTTTTATGAGAAGGAACTGCGCAGCGTCACCTCCAACACCCGGCATGACGGCCGGGAGTTCCTCGAGCTCGCCCTCAGGTACGACGTCAGGGCCACCACGCATGTGTACCCAATGGCACAAGCACAGCAGGCGCTACAGGACCTCAAGGCGGGCGTGTTTGACGGAGCGGCGGTCCTGGTCAATGACGGGAATGCCACCCGGTGACTCGCCCGATCTGACGACGGCCTTCTGCCCGGTGCGTTGGTGGGCAGGCTCGCGGAATCGCGGCCTGCTAGGTCGAATATGTCACTAACATCCGATTCCGTGGCAACGTCGGCCTCTCGACGGTGCCCCGTAGTGACAACGGGTACGTTGGGGCAATGGCCGCCGAATATCTTTCGGAGAGGAGCTGACCATGCCAGAGGAGCGGCGACACGAGTCGTCCGACCTTGAGGACTATGAGGTCCGCGACGCGTCAGACACCTTGGATGGCGCCCCAGGCGACGACCCGCTAGATCGCGGAGTCGCTACCCCTGAACGGTGGTCAGCGGCGATGAGGTTCGGCTCGACGGCAGAGGAGCAGGAAGACGGCGAATCGCTGGATCAGCTTCTGGCCGAGGAAGAGCCTGATATCGGCACAGATCCGGACGACGACCGGCCCGATCGGGACTGGGACGAGAACGCGACCGACGCGGACGTCATCCGGCTAGCCGCCGACGAGGGCGCCGATCCGCGGGCAGGCAGACTCGTGAGCGAGGATGAGGATACGACCATCGACGATCCTGACCTTGTTGCCTACGACTCAGGGATCGACGGCGGCGGCGCGACTGCCGAGGAAGCAGCCGTCCACGTGGTCAACGAGGAGCCGGACGAGGAATCCTGACTCGCCCCGGCGAGATCGACACGGCCGCGCACCCCGGCCGCGAGGCGGTCGGACCCGGTCGCCGGCGCTCGCCTATGCCGGCGGATATCCGACGAGCAACATACCGCGGCAGTCCGCGTCGCCCGTGCGGTAGAGATGAGGTCCGTCACCCTTGTACCGCGCGTAGTCGCCGGCGCCGAGCGTGACCGGATCGCCGGCCGGGCCGACCGTGATTGTCCCCTCGTGCACGAACACCCGCTCGATGACGCCGCTGCCGTGAGGGCTGCCCAGGTGCTCGGTACGGGCCGGCAGGAACATGGCGAAGACCTCCACTAGGCCTCCGCGCTCCAGGCGGTCAAGCAGCCGCAGGTCAAGCTTCCCGCCGGGGGTCGACCCGCGCACACGCGCTCCCTGCTGGGCCCGGACAACCATGGTGGTGGTCTCGCTCCGGTCTTCGAGCAGGTCGCTGAAGGCCACGCCGAGCCCAAGGGCCAGCGACCACAGCGTCTCGATTGTCGGGTTGCCCCGCCCCTGCTCCAGGTTGGCCAGCGTCGCCTTAGCGACATCCGCGCGGGTCGCGAGGGTCGCCAGCGACATCCGGCGCGCAGTCCGGAGCCGACGCAGGTTGGCGGCGATGACCTCCCCGACGTCAGCGAAGGCCTGGCCTGGCCCTTGACTTGCCATTACAGCAAACTATATCAATGGTCTAACGAAATAGTACGCCGTGCTCTCATCCGAGCTGGCATGGCAGGAGTTCTGGCTGGTCAGGGCATATGACAGGCGCGGCTTTCGATCCGGCGGCGATAGTCGCCCTCGGCGGCTGCGTGGGCGAGGACATGCACGCCCCGACCGAGCGGATCCGCGCTGGCTCTCTCGTCACCGGCGCCAGGCAACTGCGCGCCGTGCGGCAGGAAGTGCTCGACGACGCTCCTCGCGCCGCGAGGACCTGATCACCGGATCACCGGACTGCGAGGAGCGAAATTGCTGCGAACCGGCAAGGAGTACATCGAGTCGCTGCGAGATGGCCGCGAGGTGTGGATCGACGGTCAGCGGGTCAGCGACGTCCCCACGCACCCGGCTTTTGCGCCGCTGGTCAGCCTGCGCGCGCGCATCTACGACCTTGGCCACGAGGACGGCACCAGGGATCTGCTTACCTACACCGACGAGCTGTCGGGCGAGCGTTGCGCCACCACCTCGCGCCCGCCCCGTATGCGCGACGACTGGCTGGCCAAGCGCGCATCTGTCGACGCGATACTCGACGAAGCCGGCGGCGTGGTCACCAGGGTGGGCGATGAGACGGTCGGCGAGATGTGGTCGTTGTTCGACGGGCAGGATGTGCTGAACGAGATCGACGCCGCGTTCTCCGCGAACATCGCCCACCACGTCCGGCGCGCCCAGTTGCTCGACCCGTTCCACGTATCGGCCAACACCGACCCGAAGGGCGACCGCTCCGTCCGGCCGCAAGACCAGGATCCCGACGTGCTGTTGCACGTAGTCGGGGAGACCGGCAACGGCATCGTGGTGCGCGGCGCCAAGTTCGAGACCGCGGCCGCCTACGCCAACCAGGCGTTCGTCAAGCCGACCATCGGCGACTGGAACAACGAGGTCCTCAGCGACTACGCGGTCGGCTTTCTCGCCGACATGGGCGCGCCCGGCATCAAGCACATCTGCCGGTCGGCCTTCGCCGACGGCCGCAACGCCGATGACTATCCGCTGACCAGCCGGTACGACGAGATTGACACGATGATCATCTTCGACAACGTCGAGATTCCCTGGGAGAACGTCTTCTTCTACCGGCACACCAGGGCGGCCGCATTCATCCGCGCGACCCTCCACCGCTACAGCATCTTCCCGTACGTCCAGCGCTACGCCCGGTTCGCCGACTTCCTCCTCGGCGTTGCCTACGCCAGCGCCCGGTCGACCGGAGTCACCATGCACCAGGGCGTGCGGGAGAAGATCGCGCAGATCGCGTGCTACCGCGAGGGCATCAACGCGCACCTGACCGCGGCGGTCGAACTCGCGCAGCCCAGCCCGGCCGGGCTGCTGATGCCCAACCAGCCGATGATGTACGCAGCGCGGGTCTTCGCGTCCAGCCAGCTACCGTCGGTCATGCACCTGGTCCGGGACCTGTGCGGCTGCCAGGCCAGCCTGATGCCCAGCAAGGCCACGTTTGACAGCGCTGGTGCCGGCGACTGGCTGCGGAAGTACTTCACGATCGGCGAGATCCCCGCGGAAGAGCGGCGCAAGCTCTTCGCCCTCGCGCGCGACCTCCTCAATTCCGACTACGCCGGGCATCGGCTTACATTCCAGCTGTTCGCGCAGTCGCCCCCGTTTTCGCACCTGCTGGCCGTCTACAACAACTATGACTTCAGCGGCCCGCTGGACGTGGTGGCGCGCTACTCGGACGTCGCGAACGAGGTGCGCAAGTGAGGGAACCGATCTCTGTCGGCGGCCACCTGCGGATCCGGCCGTTCAATACCGCGGACAGCTATCCGGAGCAGCGGCTCGATAACGACCTGTGCCAGGCTGTGGTCGCCGGCAGCACCATCTACCTGCGCGGCCAGGTGCCGCAGGATCTGGACACTGGCGCGAGTGTCCACGTCGGCAACCCGACCGCCCAGGCCGAGCAGGTGATGATGAACGTCGAGACGCTGCTCGCAGAAGCCGGCGCCTCTGTCGAACACGTGGTGAGCTGCACCGTCTACTTGACCGACATCCGCCACCGCGAGGCGGTCTACCGGGTACTCGGGAACCGGCTCAGGGGTGTCTATCCGGTGTTCACCGGCCTCGTCGTGTCCGCGCTGGCCAGGCCGGAATGGCTGGTCGAGGTGACCATTGTGGCGGTCATGCCGTGACGTTCTCCCTGGCAGGCCGGTGCGAGCGCACGGGCGCGCTTGGCGCGGTGATTGCCTCCGCGAGCATGGCGGTCGCGGCCAGGTGCGTTGCGGTCCGGGCTGGCGTCGGTGCCGTGTGCAGCCAGAGCACGACCGATCCCCGGCTGCGCGGGGAGCTGCTGGACGCTCTGAGCGCCGGCGTGACAGCCGGCCAAGCGCTCGCGGCTGTCGTCGGCCGGACCCCTGACATCGCCTACCGTCAGCTGGCCGTCGTCGATGCGGTCGGCGGCTCTGCCAGCTACTCCGGCGCTCTGACACTGGGCGAGGCGGCCGACGTCCACGCCGACGGCGCGGCCGCGGCAGGCAACCTGCTGGCCGGCCGCGACGTTCCCGCGGCGATGCTCGCGGCTTTCGTCAGCCACGCGGAATACCGCCTGGGCGACCGGCTGGTTGCCGCCCTTCAGGCCGGCCTCGCGGCCGGCGGTGAGGTCTCGCCGGTGCGCTCCGCGGGGCTGGTCATCTCCGACTCCCAATCGTGGCCGGTCACCGACCTGAGGATCGACTGGGACGACGACCCGGTCGGTCGGCTCGCCGCGCTCTGGCGGTTGTGGCAGCCGCAGGCGGAGGAATATGTGGGTCGCGCGCTAAGCCCGTCGGGGACGCCCGGCTGACCTCCGGCCTTCAGCGGCGGGATTACCGCCTGGGGCTGCCTGGCGGCCAGCCGGAGCTGGCAGCAGACCGGCCCGAGACCACTTCTCCCGGCGATCAGCGAAGCCCGGCAGGACGCTTCGTTCCCCCCATCTCGCCGATGGCGGTAGTGGTCAGGCGCCGCAGCGCGTCAACAGCGCCGCCGATGGCCAGGGTGGCGGGCCATCTGCGCCTCAACGGTTTGATGCCTTCCCTCGTCTATGAAGGGCATGGAACATACACGCAAGACCAAGGGCCGGCTTGTGTTGCTGGCCACGCCACTACTTGCAGCATCACTGGCTCTGGGGTTGTCAGCTTGCGGCAGCCAGAAGGCGGCGAGCAGCTCACCGCCGCCCACCAGTACCGGTGCCAGCACCGACGCGCACCTCCAGGCGGATCGTGCGGTCGGTCCAGCGGCCGAGCCCGCCGGCGACCCGGTAACGGTCACCGTCACGCCCGCGGCCGTGTGCCCGGGCAAGCGGGCGACGATCACCATGACGGTAGGCGGCGGGTTCAAGCTCGGCCATCCGCCGATGAAGGTGGTCGGGGCCGAATGGGACATAAGGATGTACAACGAGGACGGTGATCTGATCGGCCTGCCCACGCTTCTCCACTCCAGCGGCACGACCTTGCAGTTCGAGTGGGGCTCCCGCGTGCCGGGCATTTACGTGATGTTCATCGATGTCTCCGGCGCGCCGGGCTCGTCGGGTTCGACCATGGCGTGGTTCGTGGTCTTGCCCGAGTTCGCGTGCACGCAGAAGGAACCGCCGCCGCCAGCGCCGAAGCCAACGCCGACGCCGACGCCGACGTCAGCACCGACGCCGACTTCAACGCCGACGCCGACGTCAACGCCGGAGCCGACCACCACGACGTCGGCTACGCCATAACCGATTCAGCGCTGGCCGCGCCGAGACTGACGAGCGCGGCCAGCGCGCAAGCCCGGATTCGCAGACCCAGCAGCAGCTGCGCTCATGGCGAAATCGAGCTGGAGCCTGTCCCGGAGCCCGTGGCCTTAGCCGCCAAACCGAGACCGAAACGCCTCAGCGGCCTTCTTTCTCCTCGCGCTCTCGGCGCCTGGTTTCGGCAGCCTTCCTCGCCGCTTCCTCGGCAATGCCGAGTCGTTCTCGCGTCGCGGCGCCTTTCCGTGCAGCCTCCTCCGCTTCTCCGGTGCGCACGCGTGTTTCCGCGCCCTGTCTCGCGCTCTCTGCGCGGCGGGGCTGAGGATGGACGCCGAGCTGATGCCAGTTGGTCTCGGAGAGATCCACGTCGTAGTAGCTCGCCGCCTTCTCGATGTTCGCGAAGGCCAGGGCGCGGTCGGCGTCAGAGACGTCGATTACCTGATCGAACCTCGCAACCGCGTTCCTGACGTGCGCGGCGTCGGTGAGGGGCTCTTTCCGCTGCTTGGGGAACGCGAACACCGTGTCAGGAAGAGGACTTCGTGTCGTGACAGGGCCGTGTTCTTCGTGAGGCTGCCAGGTCGGTTTCGGACTCGCCATGAAAGACCTCCATCCGAGTGCTGCCTTCAGGTGCTCCAGAACTCCCGCACATTCAGGTGCAAATTGCGGTCGCTACGAACCAGAGCGCCGCTCCGCCCAGGCTGCGGGTCGAGCATTCACCAGGGTGCTCGACGCCCCGTGCGGCAGCAGCGCGTCGGTCTACCGTGAACCACCCGTTTATGGCATACCCGACCGCCAGGCTCGCGGCAGTTGGCACCTTCGTCGACGATCCTGCGTTGCGGCGTCCACATCCGGCACGACAAGCTTAATCAGGGACTGCCGACGGCTGCTCGCGGCGCGGCAGCCCGCTCCGCTGCCGCCGCTGCTCATCAACACGACGCCGACCCCGCCGGGTCGGCGTGTTCAGCCGCCCGGACAGCGGGGTAGGCCACAGGAGCACAGCTGAAGGCAGGGAAGATGACCGACGGAACTTGGCAGCATCACGGGCTGCCCTCGGCGGCACAACCGCTGTTCATCCTGGCGATGGACCAGCGAGACTCGTTCCAGCGCACGCTATTCAGCATTAGCGGAACCCCGACAGCGGATCAGCTCGGGAAGATGCGCGCGGCGAAGTCGCTGATCTTCGCCGCGGCGCAGCCGGTTGCGGGCTCGCAGCCGCCGGGCAGTCGCCTCGGCGTCCTCGTCGACGAGCAGCTGGGCGCCGACGTCGCCCGCAAGGCCAGGGACGCCGGGTTCGAGCTCGCCATGCCGGTCGAGGTCAGCGGTTCTGACCGGCTCGAATTCGAGTACGGGGACGACTTCGGCGAGCACATCGAGGCCTTCGACCCGGACTGGGTGAAGGTCCTGGTCCGGTTCAACCCCGCCGACCCAGCCGACCTTCAGCAGGCGCAGACCGCGACGCTGAAGCGGCTTAGTGACTGGGTCGCCGCGCACCGGCGCCGGTGGTTGCTTGAGTTGCTTGTCCCGGCCACCCGCGAGCAGCTAGCCCGCCACGAGGACCAGGCGCTCTATGACGAGCAAGCGCGTCCGGCGCTGACGGCTGAGGTGATCACCTCGCTTACCGGGGCTGGCGTGCACCCGAGCATCTGGAAGCTCGAGGGCTACCAGACGACCGGGGGAGCGCAGCTCGTGCTGGACGCGATCAAGTCCAGCCCTGGGCCGCCGAGCGAGTGCATTGTGCTCGGGCGGAACGCCCCGCAGCCGCAGCTCGACCACTGGCTCGACATTGCGGCACCGCTCGAGGGATACGCCGGGTTCGCGATCGGGCGCAGCATCTGGAGCGAGCCGCTCGCCGACTACCTAGCCGGCAAGCAGAACGAGACCGAAACACAAGAGCGCATCGCCGGTCGCTACCGCCACTACATCGCGACGTACTTCGCGGCCGACACTGCCTCGCGCCCCGCTGGCCAGACCCGCAGCGAGCAGTTCACCCGAGCGCATCCGCGGCTCACCCCCGATCGGGAGGTCATTATCCGCGCCGCCGTCACCGGGGCAGACCCCCGCGGTTCGATGCTGCCCGCCTGGATGACCGAGACACTCCTCGCCGAAGTGGACGCGCTCAGGCAGGAAGCGATGTGAGTCATGTCGGCCGCGTCGCCGCATCGTGGTTACGGCGTCGGTTCAGGGACATGACGAAACTTCGATCGAGCTGCCGAGCCGTTCCGGACCGAGGCCGGTGATGGTGAAATGACCGTCGATAGAACCTTTATCGGGCACGAGACGCGGTATACGTTGCGCGACGGCGCCGAGCTGCGCTGCGTTCTGGCCTTCGATACCGGCCAAGACGGCTCGGGCCCGGCAGCGTGGAAGATTCTGCTGCCCAGTCGGCTCGGCGCCGAGAACCTTTATGCCACCCGCTCCGGGCCCGAGCCGGATGCTGCCGGGCTCACCGCCTGGCTGACGCCGGTCGTGGGACAGGGCGCCGCAGCCGAGCTGGCCTTGGCGGTCGACGCAGATCCGCCGCATAGCGCGGCCGGGCAGCGCAAATAGCATGCGGCAGGGACCGGGCCCGCCGTCGCCGCGCGATCGCGGTCCGGCCCGGACTCTAGCCGAGCACGTCCCGGCGTAGCTGCGGGAAGACCTTGGACACTTTGCCGAGGAGATAGTCGCCGTAGGTTCCGGTGAAAGCGCGTAGATCCTGGCCATCCCACCGGGGCCTGCCGCCGTCTCCGGCAGCAGCGCGCCCGGGCAGGGCAGGCACCTCGTCCGCGAAACCCGGGTCTAGGAAAAAGGGGAACGAGAGCCTGCCGTGACCGCTGAGGTTACGGACACGGTGCGGTGTGGATCGGTACCAGCCTCCGGTCAGCCGATCCAGCATGTCGCCGATGTTGCACACGAGTGTCCCTGGTACGGGGGGCGCGTCGATCCAGCCCTCCGGCGCGGCGACTTGCAGGCCGCCGCTGTCGTCCTGGGCGAGCAGGGTCAGCAACCCGTAATCGGTGTGCTCGCCGACTCCCCACTCCTGCGAGAGCGTCGGCGACGGCGGGTAGTGGAAGATCCGGAACAAAATGGTGGGGTCGGCGGTGTACGCGGATGCGAAGTAGTCAGCGTCGAGACTGAGGCTGAGTGCGATGCCGGACAGCACGGCCTGGCCGAGCGCGGTGAGCGCGTCGAGGTAGGCCAGCACCAGCGGGCGCAGGCGCGCGACCTGCCGCGGAAACAGGTTGCTGCCGTGCAGCGGCAGCCCGGCCTGGACCCGCGGGTCGTCGGGTGGCAGTTCGGTGCCGAAGTACAGTCCCTCTTTCAGGTCGGGGCGGCCCGAGGTTAGCTCGGCGCCGACCGGGAAGTAGCCGCGCCAGGCCCGACCGCCGTGCTCCATGGCGATCTCCAGCTTGTCCGCCACCGGCAGGGCGAAGAACTCGGCGCTCGCGTCGGCCAGCTCGCCAATCAGCTCGGCGCGGACGCCGTGGCCGGTCACGTAGAAGAAACCGCGGGCGCGGCAGGCCGCCTGGATCTGGTCGGCTACCGCCCCCTGCGCCGCCTGAGGTCCGCCGCTGACCAGCGCGCTGACGTCAATGACCGGCACCGTCGGCATGCTCGTCATGGCATGTCCTCGGCGGCTGCCCGGATCCGGTCGGGCGTTAGCGCCCCGAGCGTCGCCAGCACCCCGGCCATGCCTGGCCGGGTGGTAATGACCCGGACAATCGTCTCGTCCAGGCCCGCCGACAGGCGGGCATAGGCCTCGGGCGCCCCGGCGGCCGGGCCGTAGTAGCCGACGGACTTCAACAGCTCGTCGGGGGCAGCAGCCACGAGGGCGTCGAGGTCCTCGCCCCGGCCGCGGCGCTCCTCAAGTTCGGCCAGGATCTCCCCGAACCCCATCGAGGCGAACAGGCCACGGTAGCCGGCGTTGGGCGGCGTTCCCGGCATCGCCATGGCGTAGCCGAGGACCTGGCGGCCCAGCGCCTCGCGGGCCGCGGCGATGTCTTCGTCCACGCAGACCCGCACGTACATGGTCAGCGCGACGTGCCGGGGATCGCGCCCGGCCCGGGCCGCGCCCTCGGCCACGATCACGCGGCTCTGCGCGATGCGCTCTGGCGTCGCCCAGTTCAGCAGCGCACCGTCGGCTAGCTCGCCCGCTAGGCGCATCATCTGCGGTCCGAGCGCGCCAAGGTAGAGCGGCACCTCCGGCACGCCGGCCGTGCCGAGGGACGCGCCGTGCACGTTCAGTGCCGGTCCCTCGTGGGTGACGGTCTGGCCCGCGAGCAGTCCCCGCACCACCGTGAGGTAGTCGCGCATAACCGCCAATGGCCGGTCCGGCAAGCCAACTGACGCCCAGAATCCCGGCCCGTAGCCTCCCGTCCCGATGCCCAGGATGAACCGCCCGCCCGAGATCTGGCCCACGGTTGCCGCCTGCATCGCCAGCGCGAGCGGCCGCCACAGCCGGGGCGCCGGCACTACTGATATGCCGGTCACCAGCGGGGTGTCCTGGGCCCAGGCGGCGCAGACGTGAAAAGGGTCTGGTACGCCGAGCGCCGGGGTCCACAGGCTCTCGAACCCGAGAATGCCCGCGTCCCGCCCGGCCTGGCGGAGTTCTCCGAACGTCAGGCCGAGGCGGCTGTCGAGTCCCGCGCCAATGCGCATGCACACCATCCTCTTGTGCGGGTCGCCCAGGACACGGGGCGGCCACCGCTGATCGGTGACCCGCTAGCCGACGAATGACCTCGTCGACGGCAGCCGGCGGCCGCAGCTAGGCATCTGCAGGCTTGGTGTGAATGAGTTTCTTGTTCACGAACTCCTCGATGCCGAGCGGCCCGAGTTCGCGGCCCACGCCGGAGCGCTTGGTCCCGCCAAACGGCAGCTCGGCACCGCCGCCCTCGGTGCGGTTGATCCAGACCATGCCCACCTCTAGCTGGTCGGCGACCCGCGCGGCGAGCGCCTCGTCTTCCGTCCAGACTGAGCCGCCGAGCCCGTACGAGCTGCTATTGGCCAGTGCCACGGCCTCGTCGGCATCCTTTACCCTGTACACCACGGCCGCCGGGCCGAACAGCTCCTCGCTGTACGCCCGCATCTTCGGTGTAATCCCCGACAGCACCGTCGCCTCGACGAATGCACCGGGCCGGTCGATACGCTGCCCGCCGACGTGCACGGTCGCGCCCTTGCTCACCGCGTCCTCGATCTGGCTCATCAGCGTGACCGCGGCCTGCTCGGAGGACAGCGGCCCGTAGGTGATGTTGGGATCGGTCGGATCGCCCGCGACCTGGGCGGCCATCAGCGACACGAACTCTTTCATGAAGTCGTCGTAGACCGGGTCGGCCACAATCATCCGCTTGGCGGCGTTGCAGGCCTGGCCTGCGTTGGCCATCCGGGCGCTGACTGCGGCCTTCGCCACCGCGGCGATGTCCGGTGCGTCCAGCACGATGAACGGATCCGAGCCACCCAGCTCCAGCACCACCTTCTTGAGGTTCTGCCCGGCTGCGGCGGCCACCGCCGAGCCGGCCCGTTCGCTGCCGGTCACCGACACGCCGCAGATCCGGCGGTCGGCCACCATCGTGGCAACCTGCTCGTTGGTCGCGAAAACGTTGATATAGGCGTCGGCAGGCAGCCCGGCGTCACGGAAGATCTGCTCCATGGCGAGGGCTGACTCCGGGCACTGTGGCGCGTGCTTGAGGACCACCGTGTTGCCGATCATCAGGTTGGGCGCCGCGAACCTGGCCACTTGGTAGTACGGGTAATTCCACGGCATGATGCCGAGGATCGGGCCGATGGGCGTCTTGCGCACTAGCGCGGTTCCCGGCGTGTTGGATTGCAGCGGCTGGTCCCTGAGCAGCTCGGCCGCGTTGTCCGCGTAGTACTTGTAGATCGACGCGGTGAACAGCACCTCGCCCCTGGCCTGCCGGGTCGGCTTTCCCATCTCTCTGGTGATGATGGCGCCCAGCTCTCCGGCCCGTTCCGCGTGCAGCTGACCGACGCGGGCCACAATCGCGGACCGGGTGGCCATGTCGGTGGTCTTCCAGGACGCGTAGCCCCTGGCCGCTCGGGCGAGCACGTCAGTGATCTCGGCGTGGGTGGCCGTTGGGTGCTCGCTCTCGACCTTCCCGGTAGCCGGGTTGGTGACCTTATAGCTCATGCTGGCAGCCTCCATGACGCGCGATTCCGCTAGTCCGCCTCGACGAGGTGGTCTCATTGTCGCGTGGCTGGCCCCTGCCCGTGAACACCTGCCTCGCCAAGCCAGCCCATGCCGGCTGGACGCGTGACGTCCCGAGTGCGCCGGCCGCGAATCGTGACAGCGTGATGTCAGGTGGCCGTGAGCGAGGAGTAGAAGCTGGCGTCACCCTTCCGCGGCAGGCTGGTGTCGCCGCTGATCCCGACGGGCACGGGCCCGGCGATGGTGATCCGGTGCAGCAGCCTGGGCAGGTCGTCATAGTCCGCGACCGCGTAGTGCTGGGTGGCCCGGTTGTCCCAGACGGCGATGTCGCCGTCGCGCCAGGACCATCGCACGGTGTTCTCTAGCCGGGTCACTTGCCGCTGGAGCAGCTGGAACAGGTCGTTTGAGTCCACGGTGCTGAGGCCGACGAATGATCGGACGAAGTGGCCGAGCAGCAGCGACGGCTCGCCGGTCTCCGGATGAACGCGGACTACCGGGTGCTCGGTCTCGAACTCTAGGTGCCGGAACTCCTCCCGGTATCGCTGCTCCTTGACGTCGAGCCCGCTGAAGGTGCGCTGGGCGGCGTAGTCGTACACGTTCGAGTGGACTGCCCGCAGCCTCGCGGCGAGCGCCTGGAGGGCGGGGTGCAGTCGGCGGTAGGCCTCGACCGTGTTCGCCCATACGGTGGTGCCGCCGTAAGGCGGCAATGTGATGGCCCGCAGGATGCTGATTGCCGGGACCCGGTCGACGAATGTCACGTCGGTATGCCAGCTGTTGGCCTTGCCCTGCTCGGAGTCGATGGGCAAGATTGCCGCGCCGCTGCCGGTAACCGTCGGATGCGGCTTGGTGATCTCGCCAAATAGCCGGCCAAAGGCGACCTGGTCGGCATCGGTTGCGCGCTGCTGATCGCGGAAGAAAACAACCCGGTGGCGTAGCAGCGCGGCGCGCAGCTCGGCGAAGGCCGCCGGCTCCATGTCGCCGCCGACCCGGACGCCGCCAACGATCGCCCCGATCACGCCCCCAACCTGTGTCACCTCGATGTGCTCGTACTGTCCGGTCCGGGCTAGGGCTACCGGGCCGTGGCGTAGCTGGGACATGTGTCGGGCACCTTCCGTCATGGCTGCGTGGTTGTCTTCCACCAGGCTCGCTGGACGCACTATTAAAATCAAGTATTCCGATCAATTAAATGGGCTTGGTCCCTGCACTCGCCGTGGCTTATCCAGGTTGATTAGCAGCCGCTGATGGACAGTCGGCGGGACACGCATTCAGGGCGAGTACTTAACCTGACCCAGATGCCGCCGCAGTGCCAGGCCGCTGGGCCTCGACCTCGGACAGTCGACCTTGTCCCTGCGACTGGCAGCCAGCCATCTCGGCCGTGACTGAGCGGGGAACTGCAAGCCCGGATCGGCTGCGGCGGCCGTGGCGAGCGCGCGCTTCCTGGCCGGTTTTTCCCTCGGCCTAATTGGCCATAACAATAGGGCGCGCCCTGCTTCCTGGCGGCGATGTGGGCTCCAGTTCCTCGCTCGCATCCGGCCCTTGGTAAGGTCGCAGCGCGATGTCGAATCGAATAGGGCCAGG